>NZ_JAMFLC010000054.1:0-13859 GCF_023501985.1 Nocardia sputi
CGCGGCTGATGGTGGATGGACTGCGTCCCAGCTCGCCCGCGATCGTGCGGATACCCGCCCGCTCTCGCCGCCGGTCAGCGATATGGATGCGCTCGTTCTCGCTCAGATATCGCGACTTCGATACAGCTGAGGCTGCCCGCTCGTGCCGAGCGGGCAGCCTCCTACGTTTCGGATCATCACGGCCGTTGCGCCACTCACGCCCTGTGCGCTCGTTGACGCCGACCATCTGTGACGCCGCTCTGTTGCTGTAACCGAGATCCACGAGACGGAGATACTCCGCCCGCTCGGCCCGCAGCTTCTTACCCGGCCCCGTCTTCCGCTCCGGCTGAATCCTGAAGTCCACCGCAGTCTCCCCTGAACTGGGGTGTTGCGACGACTCCTAGAACCCAGGGGTGTGGTCGGGGCCGCGATATCGCCCGTCGGCGCCGACCCTGGGCCGGGTGCAGGTTGTTCGGCGGCGTCATGTGCCGCGTGCTGTGGCCGGCTGGGCACAGCGGCTCAGCGCTGTCGGCTGCGGTGCGGGCTGATCAGTTGTCGAGGCCGTCGGCGAGGGTGCGCAGCAACGGTCCGTACTGCGCATGCGCCAGCGCCGAGGCGAATTGCGCCACCAAGTAGTCGGCCGGGTTGCCGGTGTCGTACCACCGGCCGCGGATCACCTGCCCGAAGACCGGGTTGTTCGCCGCGTGCACGTTGATCGCATCGGTGAGATACACCTCGCCGGTGCGGTGCTCGTACCACGCCTCGGTCTGCGTGCGCAGTTCCTCGATGATGCCGGGGGTGACGACGTAGCCGCCGATTGCGGCGAAGGACGACGGCGCGTCCTTCGGCTTAGGCTTCTCCCGCAGCCCGGTGATGCGCAGCAGGCCGTTGCCGTGGTCGTCGGCGACCACCGGCACGCCGTAGCGCTGCGACTCGGACGGGTCCATCGGCATCAGTGCGAGGACGGGGGCTCCGGTGGCCTCATAGGCGTCGATGAGTTGCTGGGCGCGCGGCACCTCGGCGACGAATACGTCGTCCGGCCACAGCACCAGCATCGGCTCGTCGCCGAGATTGCGCGCGGCGTTGAGCACCGGGGTGCCGTTGCCGTAGGGCCCGTGCTGGTCGAGGTAGGTGATGTGGCCGAGCCGGGACAGCTCGCCGACCTCCTCGACCGCGTCGGCGAAGGCGGTCTTGCCGTCCGCGCGCAATTGGGCCACCAGCGCCGGGTTGGGGCGGAAGTGATCCTGGATCAGTGATTTTCCGCCGCTGACCACGATGGTGATGTCGGTGATGCCCGAAGCGACCAGCTCGCGGACGGTGTGCTCGATCACCGGCTTGTCGCCGACCGGCAGCATCTCCTTGGGGATGGCCTTGGTCAGCGGAAGCAGGCGAGAGCCGATACCAGCGGCCGGGATGACGGCCTTGCGGATATTCATGGGTCCGATCATCACATATCGGACCGCGAGTCAGGTTGCGTCCCGGCGGTAGGTCGGCGGGTTATTCGAGACTCTCCAGTACATCGTTCGACGGCGGAAAAGGGCAGATCAAGGCCACCACGGCGGAACGGCGGCCATCCGGAGCCGGTGCCGAGACCGGCAGGCAACCGGCAGCTAGCGCACAGCCATCGCACAGCGTCACCGCTGCCTCCAGGTGTCGGTGGGCGGGCGTACATTGCAGCCGTGCGTACCGAGAAGCCGAGTGTGGAGCGCGCGGCCGCGCCGGCGACCCGGTCCGGGACAACACCCGGCGAAAGCCCGGTGAGTCCGGAGCATCCTCCGGAGCTCGCCGACGCGGACAGCGCCGCCCGGCGTTGGGTGCTGCACATCGACATGGACGCGTTCTTCGCCTCGGTCGAGCAGCTGACCCGGCCGACCTTGCGCGGCAGGCCGGTGCTGGTCGGTGGGACCGGAGGGCGCGGCGTCGTTGCCGGAGCCAGCTACGAGGCGCGGGTGTTCGGCGCGCGGTCGGCGATGCCGATGCACCAGGCGCGCCGGTTGGTCGGCGTCACCGCGGTGGTGGTGCCGCCGCGCGGGGCGGTCTACGGCGTGGTGAGCGGACAGGTCTTCGACGCGCTGCGCAGCCGGATACCGGTGCTGGAGACGTTGTCGTTCGACGAGGCGTTCGGCGAGCCCGCCGAGTTGGCGGGCGCGACGGTGGCCCAGGTGCACGCGTTCTGTGCGGAATTGCGCGCGGTGGTGCGCGAACGGACCGGGTTGACCGCCTCGGTCGGGGCGGGCACCGGGAAACAGCTCGCGAAGATTGCTTCCGGTCTGGCCAAACCCGATGGGATCCGGGTGATCTCGCCAGTCGAGCAACAGCATCTGCTCGCTGGTCTGCCGGTGCGCAAGTTGTGGGGCATCGGTCCGGTCGCGGAGAGCAGATTGCGTTCGCTGGGCATCGAGACCGTGGGCGCCTTCGCCGCCTTGCCGGAATCGGAGGCGATGTCGATTCTCGGCGGCAGCGTGGGCGCGGCGCTGCACCGGCTGGCGCGTGGCATCGATGACCGTCCGGTGGCCGAACGCACCGAGGCGAAGCAGATCAGCGCCGAGACCACCTACGAGACCGACATCGTCAGCCTCGAGCAGCTTCGTCCGGCCATCGAGGACATGGCCGCCGCGGCGCACCGGCGCCTGACCCGGGACGGCCGCGCGGCGCGCACGGTGGTGCTCAAACTGAAGAAGTCCGATATGAGCATCGTCACCCGCTCCTTCACCCTGCCCTACGCCACCGAGGACCTGGCCACCCTCGCCGCCGCCGCCCAGCGTTCGGCGCTCGACCCGCGGGAACTGGGTCCGATCCGCCTCGTCGGGGTCGGCTACGGGGGGCTGTCCACGGTACGTCAGGAGTCGCTGTTCCCCGAGCTCGATCGCGGCCCCGCCGCCGAGATCGCCGTGGCGGAACCGTTGCCCGAGCCGGCACCCCCACCCGCGATCGGCGAGGCAGCGCATACCGCCGCGCCCACCTTGCCCGTCGCCGTCTGGCATCCCGGCATGGACGTGACGCACCCCGAGCACGGCCACGGCTGGGTGCAGGGCGCGGGGCTCGGCGTCGTGACCGTCCGCTTCGAAACCCGTTCCACCGGTCCGGGTCCCGCGCGCACCTTCGCCGCCGACGATGCCGCGCTCACCCGGGCCGATCCGCTGGACAGTCTGCGCTGACGGACCCGGCCGACGCTCGACATCCCCCGGTCGGGCGCGTACGTTCGCTGCCGACCACCTTCGTCGGTCCCGTGTGGACCCGGGCGGCGCCGCCCGGTGCCGGTAGCCTGGGACCTCGTGCAGCGCCGCCGGTTCGGGTGGCGGCTGCCATGGTGGAACAGACACGGACCTCTCGAACGCAAAGGACGAGCAGTTGAAGCTTCGTAAGACTGGACGCACAGCGATCGCCGGGCTGGCCATCGTCGCCGCGCTTGGCCTGACCGCCTGCGGCGACGACAAGGACAGCAAGCCTGCCGCGAAGACGTCGACCAGCGCCAAGGCGTCGGCGACCGCGAGCGCGAACCTGCCTCCGGTCCCGACCCCCGCGGAGCTGAACACCGCCCTCGCCCGCGCGCTCGACCCGACGGTCCCCGCCTCCGAGAAGCTGGACAACGTCCAGGGCGCCGAAGCCGATCCGACGCTGCCGGACCGCCTGTCCCAGGCCGCGGCGGGCGCCGACGTGAAGATCGAGGTCACCGACGTCACCTCGTTCGGCGACAGCGTGAACGCGAAGGCCAAGTTCATCCTGAACGGCCAGGAGAACATCGTCGACGTGCCGTTCGTCGCCGACAACGGCAAGTGGAAGATCCAGAAGGCGTGGGCCTGCACCATGCTGACCAACCTCGGCCAGCAGTCGGCGGCCTGCGCTTAGTCCGCACGATCGAACGGACCGGTCGCCGGGGTTCGCCCCGGCGACCGGCCCGCCTTCTTTCCCCCGGATCCCCCGGCGCGGCAACGTTCGCTCGGCGTCGATACGGTCTGCGTGGCCGGTGCGCCGCGCTTCGTAACCTGCTACAACTTCAGCACCTTCAGGTCGGGCATCGCGTCGTAATCGCCATCCTGGGTCACAATCGGAATATCGTGTGCCAGCGCGGTCGCCGCGATCCAACTGTCGTTGATCGGCACCTTGCGCCCGGCGGCTCGCAGACGCGCGACCAGCAGCGCCCAGTGCTCCGAGACGGCCTCGTCCAGTTCCAGTGGCTGGAACTGTTTCGCGAGCTGGTAGGTCGCCAGCCTGCGGGCCGATACGTCCGGGCTCGCGGCCCGCAGCACACCGAGACGTAGTTCGCCGAGGGTGATGACCGAAACACCCCACTCGTATCCGTCGAATCGTGCCGGGTCGAAACGCTCTGCCTCGAGACCTATGAATATCGAGGTGTCCGCGAGTGCGCGTTCGGCCTTCACCACGGCAAGTCGTCCGTCGTATCGGTCAGCGTCTCACGGAGATCCTGGTGCAGGCCTGTGGTGTCCGGGCCGAGGCGAACCAGTTCGCGAAGGATTTCCGGGGCGGGCACCCACTGTCGACGCCGAGGTAACGGGATGATCTTCGCGACGGGCCGATTGTCCTTGAGGATCTCGATCTCCTCGCCTGCCTCGACGCGGCGCAATACCTCGGCGGTGTGATTTCGCAAGTCGCGAGCGGGTAGCGCAGTCATGCTACAAGCGTAGCATGACTGCTACGTCGGTAGCAGGGCCTCTTCTCACGGCGCGGATCGCGTTTCGTCCGGGTGCGGGCCGGGCTCGGTGGTGACATGGCGCGGTGTGCGTCGCCCGCGCCGCGCGCGGAGCAGCGCGTCGGTGGTGAAGATCGCCAGCGCGGCCCAGATCAGGGCGAAACCGGCCCAGCGGGAGGCAGGCATCGGCTCGTGCGCGACGGCGACGCCCCAAGCCATCTGCAGGGCGGGGGTGAGATATTGCAGCAGGCCCATGGTGGACAGCGGAACCCGCTGGGCGGCGACGGCGAACAGCAACAGCGGCACGAGGGTCACCGGTCCGGTGGCCACCATCAGCGCGGTATGCCCGGCGCCGGTGGTGAATCGGCTGTGCCCGGTGATCACCAAGGCGATCGCGAATGCCAGCGCGAACGGCGCGGCGACGATGCCCTCGGCGGCGATGCCGCGCAGCGCGTCCAGCGGGATGACCTTCTTCACCAGGCCATAGGTGGCGAAGGAACAGGCCAGTGCCAGTGCGATGATCGGCGGTCTGCCGTAGTCCACGGTGAGCACGGCCACCGCGGTCGCGCCGAGCGTCAGGGCGGCCCACTGCGCCCTGCTCAGCCGCTCACGAAAGATCACCACGCCGAACGCGACGGTGACCAAAGGGTTGATGAAGTACCCGAGCGCGCACTCCACGACGTGACCAGAGGTGACGCCGTAGACGTACACACCCCAGTTGACCGCGATCGCGGCGGAGGCGACGCCCGCCAGCCGCCAGACGCGTGCGTCGATGCCGCGCAGCTCGCGCAGCCGCCCGCTCACCGCGAGCACCGCGACCACCACGAGCAGCGTCCAGACGATCCGCTGCGCCAGCACCTCGCCGGGGCTGGCGAACGCCAGCAAACCGAAGAAGGCGGGGAAAAGTCCCCACAAGAAGAACGCGCTCGTGCCGAACGTCACACCGGGGATGGACCTGCTTCGCCGCACGAAGACGAAAGTAGTTGTCACGTAGCCTTGCGGTCATGTCGATTACCGTGCAGGCCCCGGGCGCCACCGGACTCACAGTGGCCGAGGTCGAGCAACGCCGCCGCGACGGTTTGACCAACGACGTCCCGGATCGCGCGGGGCGCTCCGTCCGCGACATCGTGCGCGCCAACGTCTTCACCCGGATCAACGCCATCCTCGGAGTCCTGTTCGTCCTGGTGCTGGCCACCGGCTCGATCATCGACGGCATGTTCGGCCTGCTGATCGTCGCCAACAGCGCGGTCGGCATCATCCAGGAGATCCGCGCGAAACGCACCCTGGACCAACTCGCGATCGTCGGCCAGGCCAAGCCGACCGTCCGCCGCGACGGCACGGCGGTCGAGATCGCACCGCGCGAGGTGGTGCTCGACGACCTGATCGAGCTCGGTCCCGGCGACCAGATCGTCGTGGACGGCACGATCGAGGAGTCCGAACAGCTCGAGGTGGACGAGTCGTTGCTCACCGGCGAGGCCGACCCGATCGACAAGGCGGTCGGCGCGACGGTGATGTCGGGCAGCTACGTGGTGTCCGGGTCCGGCGCCTACCGTGCCACCAAGGTCGGCCGGGAGGCCTACGCCGCGCGGCTGGCGGAGGAGGCCAGCAAGTTCACCCTGGTGCACTCCGAGCTGCGCAGCGGTATCGACAAGATCCTGAAGTTCATCACCTACCTGCTCGTTCCCGCGGGCCTGCTGAGCGTCTACAACCAGCTGGTCTCCAGCAAGGAGTCGTGGCGTCCCGCGGTCACCGGCATGGTGGCCGCGCTGGTGCCGATGGTGCCGGAGGGGCTGGTGCTGATGACGTCCATCGCATTCGCGGTCGGCGTGGTGCGGCTGGGCCGGCGCAAGTGCCTGGTCCAGGAACTGCCTGCGATCGAGGGGCTGGCCAGGGTCGACGTGGTGTGCGCGGACAAGACCGGCACGCTGACCGAGATCGGCATGCGGCTGTCGGACATCAAGACGTCGGAGGCCTTCGACGACGGCGAGGTCCGCGCCGTGCTGGCCGCGCTCGCGGCCGACGATCCGCGGCCGAACGCGAGCGTGCAGGCGATCGCCGAGGGGCTGCCGGACGGTCCCGGCTGGCAGCGCACCGCCGTGGCGCCGTTCTCCTCGGCCAAGAAGTGGAGCGGCTGCTCCTACGGCGAGCACGGCGACTGGCTGCTCGGCGCGCCGGATGTGCTGCTCACCCCGGACTCCGCGGAGGCGCGGGTCGCCGAGGAACTCGGCGCTTCCGGTCTGCGCGTGCTGCTGCTGGCTCGTAGCGACCGTCCGGTGGACGCACCCGACGCCCCCGGCCTCGTGCGGCCGGCCGCCCTGGTCGTGCTGGAGCAGAAGATCCGGCCCGACGCCCGCGCCACGCTCGAATACTTCGCGAGCCAGGATGTCGAGATCAAGGTCATCTCCGGCGACAACGCCGTGTCGGTCGGCGCGGTGGCCTCCTCGCTCGACCTGCCGGGCGGCGGCCACCCGATCGACGCGCGGGAGCTACCGCAGGACCGCGACGGCCTGGCCGACGCGCTCGACCACAACACCACCTTCGGCCGGGTCCGTCCCGATCAGAAGCGCGCGATGGTGTCCGCCCTGCAGTCGCGCGGGCACACCGTGGCGATGACCGGCGACGGAGTCAACGACGTTCTGGCGCTGAAGGATTCGGACATCGGCGTGGCCATGGGCTCGGGCAGCCCCGCGACCAGGGCGGTGGCGCAGATCGTCCTGCTGGACAACAAGTTCGCCACGCTGCCCTATGTGGTCGGCGAGGGGCGGCGGGTCATCGGCAACATCGAGCGGGTTTCCAATCTGTTTCTCACCAAGACCGTCTATTCCGTGCTGCTGGCCTTCTTGATCGGGGTCGCCGGAGTCGGCTCGCAGATCTTCGGCTATGAGCCCATCGGCTATCCGTTCCTGCCGCGCCACGTCACGATCGCGGCCTGGTTCACCATCGGCATTCCGGCGTTCATCCTCTCGCTCGCGCCCAACAACGAGCGTGCCCGCACCGGCTTCGTCGGGCGTGTCATGCGTTTGGCCATCCCGTCGGGCGTCGTGATCGGCGTGGCCACCTTCGTCGCGTACCTGATCGCCTACGCCGGGCCGCAGGCCACCGAGCAGCAGAAGGTCCAGGCGGGCACCACCGCGCTCATCACGCTGATCATGATCGCGGTGTGGGTGCTGGCCATCGTCGCGCGGCCGTACGTCTGGTGGAAGGTGGTGCTGATCGCGGTGTCGGTGGGCGCGTACGTCGTCCTGTTCACCGTTCCGTTCACCCGCGAGTTCTTCAAACTCGATCCCTCCGACGCCGCGCTCACCGGTGCGGCGGTGATCTGCGGCCTGGTCGGCATTGTGCTGGTCGAGGCAGCCTGGTGGGTGAGCGCGGTGCTGCTCGGTGACAAGCGGCAACTGCTGCCCAGCTCACCCGGCGGCGCCGCCTGACAGACTGGACGCCTGACTAGCCGCGCCACGAGAAGCCTTGTGCGAAGCGGCCATTCAGAGTTGGAGTACCTTCTGGAGACTATGGAGGTACTGCTGCACCAGATCGACGCGTTCGCCGACGCACCGTTCTCGGGCAACCCGGCCGCGGTGATGCCGCTCCCGTCGTGGCTGCCGGATGCGTTGCTGCAACAGCTGGCCGAGGAGAACAACCTCGCCGAGACGGCGTTCTACACTTCGCGCTTACCTCCGGAGGCGGGCGCGCCGCCGGGCGAGTGGCCCGCTTTCCATCTCCGGTGGTTCACGCCGAGGACGGAGGTCGCCCTGTGCGGGCACGCCACCCTGGCCAGCGCCGCGCAGATCCTGGCCGACATCCATCCCGGCGAGGATCGGGTGAGCTTCTACACGCTCAGCGGCTGGTTGCACGTCGACCGCACCGACGACGACGAGTTCGTCCTCGATCTGCCGGTCGTGCCGAGCATTCCGGTACAGCCTGATCCAGCGCTCGTCGCGGCGCTGGGAGTGCGTCCGGTGCGCGCGTATTCCGGCACCGACGAGGTGATCGTCGTGGCGACCGAGCAGGAAGTGCGCGATGCCGCGCCCGTGCTGTCGGCGTTCCCCGCGCTGCCGCGCGGCGCGATCGTCACCGCACCCGGTGACTCGGTGGACTTCGTCTCCCGTTTCTTCGCTCCCGCGGTGGGGGTCCTGGAGGATCCGGTGACCGGTTCGGCGCACGCTCAGCTGGTCCCGTTGTGGAGTGAACGGCTCGGCCGCACGGAGCTGCACGCCAGGCAGCTCTCGCGCCGCGGCGGAAGCTTGCGCTGCGAACTGGCGGGCGACCGCGTGCTGCTGTTCGGGCGATGCCGCCGCTACCTCGACGGAGTGGTCACCCTGCCGGACTGAGATGCTCGGCGCGGCCGCTCACGGTTCGGGGACGGGTCCGTCGTCGGGGCCGGGCAGGACGACGTCGCGGTAGTCGGGCAGCAGCGGGGCCACCGCGAAGCTCCCCGCCACCGCGTCCGCGGGCAGGGCCTGGACGGCGCGAACGCCGTTCTGGCCGGCCAGCTCCCGCAATCGCGCCGAGGGACCACGGACGACGAGCCCGACGACGCAGGCGCAGCCCTCCCGCAGTCGCGCGGCCGAGAAGGCGATCACGCGGGCGGAGCGGTCGTCCATGGGGCGGGGGAGCAACCAAGCCGCGTAGTGGGCCGAATCCACCGCCGCGTCAACGCCTTCCGGTACGGGTACGGTCACCAGCGGCGTTTGCACGCGTGGAACAGGTACCCGGTAGAGCACTCGAGAGACGCGCATACCGCCGCTGTAGGCGGGAATCTGCTCGGGAAGCGCGGGTTCGGTGAACGACACCAACGCCCAGTGCTGTCCCTCGCCGCCCGCGTGCAACGAATCACGGGAACGGGCGAGATAATCCGCGACCTGCTCGCCCTGGTCGGGCCCGAGCCGGTCGGTGGACACCGCGGCGCGGTACGGCGGACGCAGCGCGCCGAGTGCGAAGACCAGCGCGATCAGCGCGACCGCCGCCGCGGCGAGGGCGGCCCCACGCCACGGCGACAGCCGGCGATCAGGCATCGCGCAGGACGTCCAGGGCGTGTTTCAGGTCGTCCGGGTACTCGCTGGTGATCTCCAGGTAGCGGCCGTCGGCCGGATGCTGGAAGCCCAGCGACCGGGCATGCAGCCACTGTCGTTGCAGCCCGAGCCGCTCGGCGAGGCGCGGGTCCGCGCCGTAGGTCAGATCGCCGCAGCAGGGGTGCCGGATCGCGGAGAAATGGACCCGGATCTGATGGGTGCGGCCGGTCTCCAGGTGGATGTCCAGCAGGCTCGCCGATTGGAACGCCTCGACGGTGTCGTAGTGGGTGATGCTCGGTCGCCCGTCCGCGGTGACGGCGAACTTCCAGTCGTTGCCCCTGGCCCGGCCGATCGGGGCATCGATGGTGCCGCTGCTCGGGTCCGGATGCCCCTGCACCAGAGCGTGATACCGCTTGTCGACGGTGCGCTGCTTGAACGCGCGCTTGAGCACCGTGTACGCGTGCTCGGACTGCGCGACCACCATGACACCGGAGGTGCCGACATCGAGGCGGTGCACGATGCCCTGCCGCTCGTGGGCGCCAGAGGTGGAGATGCGGTATCCCGCCGCGGCGAGCCCGCCCACGACGGTCGGCCCGCTCCAGCCGACACCGGTGTGCGCGGCCACGCCGACCGGCTTGTCGACCGCGACGATGTCGTCGTCGGCGTAGAGGATCTTCATGCCCTCGACCGGTTCGGCCTCAATGGTCAGCTCGCGTTTCGGCTCGGGAAAGATCACCTCGAGCCAGGCCCCCGCGGTGAGCCGGTCGGACTTGCCCGCGGCGATGCCGTCGAGTTGTACCGAGCCCTCCTCGGCGAGCGCGGCCACCGCGGTGCGCGACAGGCCGAGCAGCCGGGCCAAGCCCGCGTCGACGCGCATGCCGTCGAGCCCGTCGGGGACGGGCATGGTCCTGGTCTCCCTCATGCCGCGCTGCCCTCGCTCGCGCTGTCGGGCTTGCCGTGGCCGACCCGGGTGCCGTTCGGTTCGTAGCCGAACACGGTGAGCACCACCAGCAGGATCGCCCCGCAGACGATGGCCGAGTCCGCGACGTTGAACACCGGCCACCAGCCGACCGCCACGAAATCCACCACGTGGCCTTGCAGCGGGCCGGGGGCGCGGAACAGCCGGTCCATCAGATTGCCGAGCGCCCCGCCGAGCACCATGCCCAGTCCGATCGTCCACGCCAGTGAGCGCAGGGTGCGGCCGATGCGCACGACGCCGACGACGACGGCGGCGGCGACCAGCGTCAGCAACCAGGTCATACCGGTGGCCATGGAGAACGCCGCGCCCGGATTACGCACCAGGCTCAGGCGCGCGAAGTCACCGACGATCGACACCGGATCGCCCGGCGTCAGATTCGCGACCGCGATGGTCTTGGTGAGCAGATCCAGGCCGAGCACGACGGCGGCGAGGACGAGCAGCGTGCGCAGGCGCTGCGGCGGGGCCGACGAGGTCGTCGGATCGGAGGTGTGCGCTGGGATGTCCTCGGGCGGCCGGTCGTCACTCACACGCACCATCATCTCTCGAGCGCGATCACGCTCGGTGCGCGCGTCCGATTGCCCCGGCCGGAGCGGCCGTCGGCGCCGGCCCGGCACGCCGACCGGCGCACGGGCCGGATGTCCCAGCTGACACTCAGGAAGCGGTCGTACCCTGATGCACGTGACGGTGTTGTCTTCCCCCCACCTTCCGCGGATCGCGCGCTCGGGCGTGCTGCTCATGGTGCTCGCGGTCGGGCTCTCGGCCTTCGGTGTCGGTTGCGGCGACGGCGCCGAGTCGCGCGGCGAGTCCGACGGCACGGAGCCGCTGGGACTCGGCAAGGAAGTCACCGTGCCGATCGCGGCCGCGGTGACCACGGTCGAATCGGTCGGCGCCGAGCCGCGGTCGCTGCTGCGGCCGGAGTATCCGGCGGGCACCGTGCAGCGGGTCACCCTCTACACCGCGCACCACATCGAACAGCAGATCGATCACCAGCCCAAGCGCGACTTCTCCACCCCGGCGCTGACCATTCCGATGACCGCGCAGACCACCGCGGAAGGGATAGATCTGACCCTCGGCACGGTCACCTCGCCCGACCCGGCGCTGGCCAAGGCGCTCACCAAGATCGGCGGCTCGCACGCGGGCTTCGACCTCAGCGATCTCGGCGCGATCACCGCCCTGCGGCTCGAGCCGGCGCCGGACGCGTCCAACACCGCCCGCGCCGCCCTCGAGCAGGCGTTCTACCAGGCGGTCTACCGGTCGATCGCTTTTCCCGACCAGCCCGTCGGCGAGGGCGCGGTCTGGACGGTGCGCCAAGAGGTCACCGGCGGCGTCCTGTTGGACCAGGTGACCACCGCGACGCTGAGCAAGCGCGAAGGAGACCGGCTCACCATCGAACTGCACGTGACCCAGAAGCCGAAGTCGCCGGTGTGGAACCTGCCGAACAACGCGGGCACCCTGGACATCCAGGACTACGTCATGCAGGGCGCGGGCACCATCACGGTGGATCTCGGATTGCCGTTGCCGGTGGCCGGGTCCATCACCGTCGGCGGTCACCAGGCCTATCGCGATCCGAACAGCGACAGCACGCTGCGGCAGACGATCGATACGCAGGTGTCGTGGACCGAATGATCCGTGCGGCCGGCCTGCCGATCGCGGCGGCGTCCGTCGCTCTCGCCGCGGGCTGCGGGTCCTCCGATAGTGCTGTCCCCGGACTCCCGGAACTGCCGCCGCTGGGCCCGGCGGTGGCCGCGGCGCCCGTGACGGCCGGCCCTGAGACCGACTCCGGCCGGTTGGGCGCCCAGCTGCTCGGCGAGGCGAACCTGCCGTCCGGCTTCACCGCCCTGCCGCCGCGCGCCGACACGGGGATCGCACCGTCCGGCGCGTCCGCGACCAATCCGCCGGAATGCGCGAAAGTCCTGACTCCGATCGGCGCGCAACACGCCGGCGCCCTCGCCCAGGCGTCCACGCAATACGCGGGTCCGAATTTCTCCAGCATCGATATCGACGCGGCGAGTTATCCGCACGACGCGCTCGGCGGCGCGTTCTCGGCCGTGCAGGAGACGCTGCGCCGGTGCGTGCGCTATTCCGGCGCCGACGCCACCGATATCCCGGTGGATTACCGGATCGGCGGGCTCGCCCAGCCCGCCGAGGGCCAAGCCGCCACAGCCTTCCAGGTGCGCGCCACCAGCGACGGTCTCACCCTCGGCTCGTCCGTCGCGATCGTTCAGGTCGGAAGCACGTTGGTGCAGGTCGCGGTGACCGCGCCGGAGTCGGTGGACCCCGGTGTGCTCAGTGCGCTCACCGCGGCGCAGGTGCGTCGGCTACAGGGTGTCGCAGGCCCCTGATTTCCGACGATCCGGCCAATCGCGCCGGTGGCGGGAATAGGCTCGGCATGGTCCGACACAATGCCTCGACCGGAGGTTGATCATGTCCGATGTCAAACCCGTTCCCGATGGATATCCGGTGGTCTCGCCGGGGCTGGCGATCGACGGCGCGGCGGCGGCGATCGAGTTCTACAAGAGCATCTTCGGGGCCACCGAGCGCATGCGCATGCCCGGCCCGGACGGCAAGATCGCGCATTGCGAGCTGATGTTCGGTAATTCCGTCGTCATGCTCGGCGATCCGGCCCCTGATATGGATTTCCTCGATCCGAAGACGGTCGGCGGCACCCCCGTCAACCTGTATGTGTACGTCGAGGACGCCGACGCCGCCTTCGCCGCCGCACTGGCCGCGGGCGCCAAGGAGCTCACGCCGATGACCACGCAGTTCTACGGTGACCGCAGCGGCTCGTTCGAGGATCCGTGGGGGCACCGGTGGACCGTGGCCACCCACGTGGAGGACGTGCCGCCCGACGAGATGGACCGCCGGATGGCGGAGATGTTCGGCGGCTCCTGAGCGAGGCCGACCGGCTCATCCGGCGACAACCGAATCATCGTTCACGAACCCTGCTCGGTGCGAGAGTGGTTCGGGGGCGGGGCTGTCTGCCATCCGGCGGTTCGATCGGCACTGCGGCCTGTGCGCGACGGCCTGGCGAAGTCGGAGTAGTGCGCCAGCGGCGGACCCGGACCCCCTCATCACTTGTGGCCGGGTCCGCCGCTCTCATAGTTACCCGCGGGCGATCGCTTCGAAGACGCTCGGGTCGACGAGGGTGGAGGTGTCGCCGAGTTCGCGTCCTTCGGCGACGTCTCGCAGGAGGCGGCGCATGATTTTGCCGCTGCGGGTTTTGGGGAGTTCGGGGACGATG
>NZ_JAMFLC010000055.1:0-13100 GCF_023501985.1 Nocardia sputi
ACACCCGGCCGCGCCTGCTCCTCCGTAGGCGCGACCGCGGCGGCACCACACAACAACGCCGACCACATATTGATCACCGACGCATCGAAAACCAACGGAGCCAACTGCAAAACCCGACTCCCCCCATGAACAGCGAGACGCCGGATATGGGCAGCGACAAGATCTGCGATACCGACATGTGTGACGGCGACCCCCTTCGGGGTACCGGTGGTCCCCGAGGTATAGATGAGGTAGGCCACCTGCCGAGCGTCGGGGAACGGAAGATCGGTATCGGGCTGGGCATCGATGATCGGATCACAGATGTCGACAACCTTGCGATCGGCGCGATCGGCTGCTTGCAGGAGCGCTGATGCTCGGCTCACCAGTTCCGTCGTGGTGACGACTGCCGCCACACCGGCATCGCTGAGCACGAACCCGATCCGGTGATCGGGATAGGCGGAATCGACCGCAACGTACGCCGCACCGATCTTCGAGACGGCGAGCACCCCGATGAAACTGTGTGCGGCCCGTGGCAGCATCAGGCCTACGACATCTCCTGGGGCGATACCGTAGCCGACCAATCGGTGAGCCAATCGCGCCGACATTCGATCGAGTTCCCGGTACGTCCATGTCCGGTCGTCGAAGACTATCGCCACGTTGTTCGGTGTCCGTGCCGCCTGTGCGGCGAACAGTTCCGGTAGCGACCTGGCGCCGCCGACATCGGCATGAAGCGCCGCGCAATTGCCGATTACGTCCAGTCGGCGCTGTTCGTGTTCGTCGAGGAGTTCGATCGCCCCGATCGGGATGCTCGGATCCGCGGCCATGCCGGCCAGCACCCGAAGGAATCGCGCCGCAATCGTGTCGATGGTCGCCGGATCGAATAGATCGCTGGCGTACTCGATGCGTGTGGCCCAGCCGCCGCGATCACCGTGATCGTCGATGACGAATGACAAGTCCAGGCGAGAGGTCCTGGTGTATATCGGAATAGGGGTGGCCTGAACCTCGGCGAAGTCGAAACTGCTGACCGGGTTGTGCTGAAACACCAGCATCGTCTGGAACACGGGGTGCCGGGCCGCCGACCGACTGGGGTTGAGCTTTTCCACCAAGATGTCGAAGGGGGCGTCCTGATTCTCGTAGGCGCCCAGCGCCTTGCGCTTCACCTGGGCAAGGAGTTCCGAGGCCGGCATGTCCGGGGTGAGCGTCGCACGCAGTACCCAGGTGTTGACGAAGAAGCCGATAAGACCATCGGCAGCCTGATCGGAGCGCCCGGCGATGGGCGAGCCGATCACAATATCCGTGCCGGCACCGAGCCGGTGCAGCAACACCAACAGGGCGGCTTGCAGCACCATCGGCGCCGACACACCCGCATCGCGAGCCATCCGGAGGATATCGCCTCGGAGAAGGGAGTCCAGGACGAACGGTCTCGTACCACCGCGATACGACTCCGTGCCAGGCCGCGGCCGGTCGGTCGGCAACCCTGAATCTGTTGGGGCTCCGGCCAGTTCGGCCTGCCAGTACGCCAACTGGGTGGACAGGAGGCTGCTCGGATCCGTTGCCGAACCCAGTAGCCGCTGTTGCCAGAGGGTGTAGTCGGCGTACTGTACGGGCAGTGGCGCCCAATCGGGATCGTGGCCATGGACCCGTGCGCGATAGGCCGCAACCAGGTCCCGTATCAACGGCGTGGCCGACCAGCCATCGGCCGCAATATGGTGCAGCACCATCACCAGCACGTGCGCACTGTCATCTCGCCGAAGCACCCGTACGCGCAGCGGTATCTCGACAGCGAGATCGAACCGATGATGTACGACGGCTGAGGCCTCGTTCGATACGCGCCGATCGTCCCACCCACTCGCATCCAGCACGGTCCAGCCGAGCTCGACATGGTCGACGTCGATGATTCGCTGTTGCGGGGTCCCGTCCAGTTCGGGAAACACCGTGCGCAACGATTCGTGGCGAGCCACCACATCCAGAATTGCCGCCCGCAGCGCGGGCACATTCAGCGTGCCGGTCAACGACCAGACAAAGGGAATGTTGTAGGTCGCCGATGGTCCCTCGAGCCGATGCAGGAACCACAGGCGACGCTGCGCGTAGGACAGTGGCAGAATTTTCGGGCGCGGCATCGGCGTGAGCGGAGGACGCGACTGCGGCCGGGCGTCGAGAGCACCCGCCAGTCCCGCTACCGTCGGTGTGTCGAAGATTGCCGAGACTGCCAGTTCCTTACCCAGCACTGCGCGGATCCGATTCATCAACCGTGTCGCCACCAGCGAATGGCCGCCGAGTTCGAAGAAGTCGTCGTCGGTACCGACCCGTTCATGTCCGAGCACCTCGGCGAACAGTCGTGCCAGCTCTTCTTCCGCGGGGGTTTCAGGCGCGCGATACCGAATACTGGACTGGTATTTCGGCGCAGGAAGGGCTTGCCTGTCGATTTTTCCGTTGACTGTCACAGGAAGGTGATCGACGACGACGATCGCGGACGGCACCATGAACTCCGGCAATCGTTGCGCGAGGAAGCGACGTACCGCTGCCGCATCGACCGCACCGTCCTCGGCTCCGGCAGCTGACACAACGTAGCCGACCAGTCGTTTGTCACCAGGTCGGTCCTCGCGGGCCACCACGACCGCACGGACTACTCCCGGATACGCGACCAGCTCCTTCTCGACCTCGCCTGGTTCGATGCGGAACCCGCGGATCTTCGTCTGGTCGTCGACGCGGCCCACGAATTCCAATTCCCCGGCCTGGTTCCAGCGCACCGAATCTCCGGTGCGATACAACCGGCCGCCGGATTCACCGAACGGATCAGCGACGAACCGCGCTGCGGTCAGGCCGGGCCGGTTCCAATATCCTTGGGCTATGCCGTAGCCCCCAACGTACAGCTCGCCGACCACCCCTACCGGTACCCGGCGTAAGGAAGCATCGAGCACCGCCAGTGCGACCCCTGGTGCCGGCGATCCGATCGACGGTGTACCCGATCCCACTGCCAATGGCTCGCTGATCGACACGTACACCGTTGTCTCGGTGGGACCGTACACGTTGACCATGATCCGGCCATCCGCGAACCGGTCGACCAAACTGGCGCTGCATGGCTCTCCGCCGACTACCAGCGTCATGTTCGCCAGCTGTTCCGGGGTCAACGCGGCGACAGTGGAGGCGGTGA
Source organism: Nocardia sputi (assembly GCF_023501985.1). Classification (NCBI taxonomy): domain Bacteria; kingdom Bacillati; phylum Actinomycetota; class Actinomycetes; order Mycobacteriales; family Nocardiaceae; genus Nocardia; species Nocardia sputi. Next base: position 3,134 of record NZ_JAMFLC010000055.1, read on the forward strand.
GATGCGCGTGCGTGACTTTGTGCCGCGCGATCAACCGTGCCAGCTCGGGGCCTGGTTGCGCTTGTTGTTCGGTGGGCACGACCGCGGTGGCGCCGGTCAGCAACGCCGACCACATGTCGAGCACCGAGGCGTCGAAGACCAGCCGCGAGAATTGCAGAACCCTACTGTCGCCGTTGATATGCAGCCGCCGAGTGTGCGCGGTAATGATCTCACAGACGCCGGCATGCGGTACAGCGACCCCCTTGGGCTGCCCCGTCGTTCCGGACGTGTAGATCAGATAGGCCAGTTGCTGTGGTGCGGGGAAGGGCAGCGCGGCGTTCGGCCGGCGGTCGATCTCCGGATCGGACACCGTCACAAGGGGAACCCCGCGGTCGATCGGCCGCAGTAGCGATGCGGTGCGGATCTCGAATTCCGCCGCGGTCACCACAGCGGTGACACCAGTGTCGCGCAGTACGAAGGCGATCCGGTGATCGGGGTATGCCGGGTCGACCGGCACGTAGGCGGCACCGGCTTTGAGTACCCCCAGCACCGTCACGATCCAGTGCATCGAACGTGGCAACAGCACGCCGACCAGATGTCCGGGCAGCACCCCCTGCATGATCAAAAAGTGGGCCAAGCGAGACGACATGTCATCGATCTCGCGGTAACTCCACCTTTGATCCCCCGCCACCACCGCTCGGTTGTCCGGTGTTCGCGCGACCTGTGCGGCGAACAACTGGGGAAGCGAAAAGAGACCTCCGCCGATGTCACGGGCGGCCGCTCCATTGCCGAACGTATCCAGCCGGATCAGCTCGGTTTCCGACAGCGAAGGTTCCGATTTCGGATTCATGACCTCGATGCCCCTTGCGCGAATATCGTCACTGCTACGGCTTGATGCCGACCAGGTCGAAATCCGTCCCCGACACCAACCTTGATTAGTCGGTGCAATGTAACCGGTACTGACTCTGCGGCGGTTGCCAGCGTCCGGCGTGGGCAGGTCATCCGCGGTGCTACACCGTATCCGTCCGCGCCACTGTGAATTCGGTCGGATACTCCCTGATCGATTCGATCGGTTCGTTGTTGATTCGTTGCCAATGGCGTTGGCGCTCAACGCGAATAGCGCGTCGGTCCAGCACGATATCCCGACTGGGATCGGGTGGCAAGGTCGGTGTGCTCACTGCTGGGAAGTGGTCGGCGAGCTTGCGATGCGCAGTGTTAGCTGTAGCGTTGCCGACGCCGCGCGCCGATTTCTCAATATCGGGAAGTTCGGCGCACGTCTCGGTGGGCCATCCGTCTAGCATTCGAAGCCCGTGCCGTCACGGACGGGCGGTCTCGCGCGCAGGAAGTTCGGGGTCCGAAGCGGTCGGAGCATGATTCAAGAGGAGACCGAGCGTGGGAACAGCCCGCAGTGGGGAAGTGGTTCGCGGCGGCGCCGATCGGGACGGTCTCGGTGAGCCGGATACGCCGTCGACCGCGCTTCCGCTACGTCGGCCGCCAATGAAATGTGTTGTGGACGTCCATGTCGTATTGCGCCAAACCCGGATGATCCACGCGGGAAATCGAACACTCCGACGATCAGGAAAGCGGCCATGACTCGAAACCTCTCTCAGCGGCGCGCGTTCGACTACATGCGCGGCCACGTCACCTGCGCGGTTTTCGCCTCTCTGGGGATCATCGGTGTACTCGACGAACTCGCCGAGCACGGGCTGCGCGCAGCCGACCTCGGCGCGAACCGGTACCTCGCCGAGGCCACCCTGCGCTATCTGGCGCAGCGCGATATCGTCGTTCGCGGCGGCGGTGACCGCTATGTTCTCACCGAGGCCGGTCGTCAGCTGTACGCCGACCGCGGCTATCTGATGTGGCTGTCCGGCGGCTACGGCGATGCTCTGCACCATTTCGGCGACTTGTTGACCGGAAAGCGGACGTTCGGTTCGGATATCGATCGGGACGTGCGGTGGGTCGCGGTCGGCACAGCGCTGGTCGGGCAGCGGGATCTGCGGCCGGAGGTGATGGCGATCCTCGAGGAGATCTCCTTCGATTCGATCGCCGACATCGGCTGTGGCAATGCGCATTTCCTGATCGCGGCGTGCCAGGCCGGCGGAGGTCGCGGTGTGGGGGTGGATATCAGTCCGGCCGCGTGCGCCGAGGCGCAGCAGGAGGTGGCCAAGGCCGGGCTGGCCGACCGCATCACCATCCACGAGGCGGACGGAGCGAAGGCCGCCACGATTCCGCAACTGGAGTCGGTACAACTGGTCGTCACGTTCTTCTTCCTGCACGAGGTACTGGAGCACGGCTACGACGTGCTCGTGAACTACCTGCGCGGGCTTTGTGACCGATTGCCCTCGGGTGCGTACATGCTGACCGCCGAGGAGATCCCGCCCGCCACCGAACAGAACGTGCCGGAAGTGCTGACCCCGGAGTACTCGCTGACCCAGGCGCTGATGGAGCAGTCGCTGCTCACCGAGGACGGTTGGCGAAAAGCGTTCGGCGAAGCGGGCTTCGACGTAGTGCGGATCGTGCAGCCCAACCTGCCGGACTGCCGGCTGATCCTGACCCGCAAGCCGACCTGACCAGGTGAACACGACGGCTGCGACGGCGAACTCGTGCGCCGGGTCGGTATCCGTCGAATTGTACGCAGCATTTGGCGCCCGACAGGATATGGGCACCGAACGTCTGAGGTGATCGGTGTATCGCTCTGTCTCCAGAGCAGTCGCCCCAGCGATAGCGATAGGTCGGTGAACTCGGGAAAGTGTAGAAGACCGTTCGTGCCGCAAAAGTAGATCTCGAGGGGTTGTGGTTGCGGTCAGGTCCCGGCCTATCTGTCGTCGGGGTACCGCCTGTCGTCGCTCGGGATGTTTTGATAAGCCAGGCCTATCATGGCGCTGGTACTCAAATAGAGTAAGGAGCTGGCCACTGTTGTTCTGTAGATCTCGATAGCGCGATGAGCAGGTGTGTGGTTCGTGTCTACCGTGACATCGATTTCCGGGTAATTTCTGCGGACGGCGTCCGCGACCGCTGATAGTCGATCTGTAACGGCTGTGACGCTACGTACCGCTTCGTGATCCAAATCCTCGAAAAAAGGGATACCGTCTGTCACCAGGGAGACCTCGGGGTCGTTGACGATGACGTCGTAGACTTCGAATCGTGCACTGACTACGCACGACGTATCCAGGCGGGCGTCAGTGGTCCCGACACGGTCTGTCACGCCGGGAACGAATTCCATGGCTGTGTTCCGCTGCCGTGTCATTCGTCGGACGTTTATGGTGCGGGTGTCGATCCCCAGCACGACGCCGGCTGGATGGAATCGCCTCTTCGGATCGAGTGCGTCGGTCCCCTGCGGGATCATTCCGTACACGTGGGCGAGGTCTTCGTCGGCGAGGTAGACAGTGCCCTCGTGGCCATGGCTGGCCGGCCTGATGTGTCCGGTGATGCCAGAGGGTGCTTTTTCGGCGAACGCCTTCGGGAAGATCTCGGCGCAGTGGTTCAGTCGCGCACCGTGGTACAGACGGGGTGCCTCCAGGAATTCCGACGTGACAGGGACCTCCGCGTCTGCGACGCGGTCGGCCGCGGATTCGGATTCGGCGCGGCGGAACAGACGAGTGAGGTTTGTATCAGTGTGCTCCACGAGTTCGTGAAATTCGCGAAGCTCGTGTGCGGTCTCTCGGAGGGCGCGGCTCGACAGATCGCGAATGTCGCGCCCGACGACGGCAAGCCTTTGGACGATTTCGAACAAGGGTCGGCGTGGGCTCACAACGTCTCCACATGGCGGTTGGTCGATCGGACAGACTTCCCGGGCGGGATTCCTGCTTGCTGCCATTCCTCGTCTTGGGCATATGTTGAACTGTCAGCACGGAGAGTGCCAGGTGTCGGGCTTGCGATCCAGTTCGCTATCCCCTGAACCGGAGACGGGTGGGCTGGTGAGCGCAAGAATCCCGCATGCCCTCGGCTTCGGCAGGGCGAGCTACGGAAGATCGCGGAGGATCGGAGCTCAGGAGGCTCCGACGAAACGGCAACCTTCGAAGCTCGTGGGTGGGACTGGACGCATGTCGTTCCTCGGACCGGTGGCCGGGTCGACGAGATCCATTCGCGTGTTACGGATTTCGGACACACCGCTGGGATTCGTCCGCACAGGACCTGGTCGATCCTCACGCGTGCTGGGCGGACGCGGATGCTTGTGATGACTCCGGCGGGATTCGCATGCTCGGCTTTCTCAGCATGGGGAATGCGGTTGCCCGGTTGGGCGAATTGCCTGGCTAGGCTGTGTGCCTTACGTAATCGTCGGCGGAGCTGGTCATCCTGGTGGCGGAGGTTGGGGCTGTTGGTCGCTGAGGATCAGGTTCGCGAGGCTCGGTTCGGACCGATGGATCACTTCATCCGTGACTCGAACGGTGTCGACATAGGGACTGGTACATGGTTCACCTGGAACGGCGTGCGGTCAGTGGCCGATACGCGGAACTCGGGCGGGCGGGGCGTGTACTTCGATGAAACGCTACGCGATGGGTTGCAAGCGCCGAATATCAGGAATCCCACTTTGGCGCAGAAGCTTTCTCTTGTGGACCACACCGTTGCTGTGGGCGTGGGCGCCGCCGATCTCGGTTTTCCCGGAGCCAGTAGTACGGCGGCGGAAGAGTGCATCGAGATCGCGAAGTATATCGATGCGAATGGATACGATTTGGCTCAGGGCTACGCTGGGCGTACACACGCCGACGACATCAGTGCCATCTGCGAGGTTTCGCAGGCTGCCGGCGTACCCGTGGACGCCTACGTATTCACTGGCGTCAGCCCCATTCGGCAGTACGTCGAAGATTGGGATATCTGTGCGATCGCACGCAATGTCCGCGATTCGGCACGGATGTGCCGCCGGGCGGGCGTGACGTTCGTGCTGGTCTTGGAGGACACCGTTCGGTGCCCGCCGCAACTGCTCCAGCAGATCTATGACGTCGCCATCGAGGTCGGTGTGCGCCGCGTATGCCTGTGCGACACCGTCGGCGCCGCGCTGCCGAGCGGTACCGAGGCGCTCATCAAATGGTCCACGCGATACTTCGCGGAACGCGGGCATGCGGCGGACTTCGAGTGGCATGGGCACAACGACCGCGGGCTCGCGTTGGCCAACTCGCTCACCGCGCTGTCGGCGGGATGTGTCCGGGTGCACGGCACGATCCTCGGTATCGGCGAGCGAACCGGCAATGCCTCGCTCGACCAGCTCATTCTGAACAGTCACCTCGACCAGGCCGGCGGCTACGATCTCATCGCCTTGCGGAAATACTGCGAGTACGCATCCGAGGTGCTGAATACCGCCATACCGAACAACTACCCGGCGATGGGCAGCGACGTCTTCAAGACCAGCGCAGGCGTTCACGCGGCCGCGATTCTCAAAGCCCACAGGAAGGGGGATCGGCTGCTCGAGGACACGGTGTACTCCAGCGTCCCGGCGAGTCATTTCGGACGTGCTCAAGAAGTGGTCATCGATGCCAGCTCAGGTGCCAGCAATGTGCGCTACTGGTTGGCCACGAACGGACTCGCCGACGACCGGGTGCTGATCGAGAAGATCCTCCAGCGAGCCAAGCGGAGCAGTACTCCTCTCACCGATGAATTGATAGGGCAGATCATTGCGACAACAGAGTGAGACCGGCGCGAGAACTTTCCGGCTACGCGGCAACGTGCTGTTCCTCACCGAGGATCCTGACCTGGTCGCGGCGCAGCTGTCCGGCGACTGCCCGCTCGGTCCCGCAGAACTTTTGCGCAAGCCGTTGTGCGACAATATCTCGACTGACGAAGTTATTCCCGGCTGGTGCTGTTATTGGTATGACAAGCAACTCGGCGATTTCGTCTATCTCGGGTTGCGTGGGCGCAGCGTAACGCAAGGAGCGGTCAGCGCGTTCGGCCCGCAGATCGTCGTCAGCGGAACGGCCAAGGGCTGCGGGTCGTCTCGTGAACATGCCGCGCTCGCGGAGAAATACGCGGGCGTAGAGTTGGTCTTCGCGCGCTCGTTCGAGCGCATCTACGAGCAGAACTGCCGCAATATCGGCATCGTCACCTGCACCGATTTCGGACTGCTCGACGCGCTCATCGCCGGCGACGAGCTGCCGCTCGAGCTGTTCACCGCCGGTGCGAACGGCATCGAACGCGCCATCATCGATCTCGGCGGGCTGTTCGGCTTCAACCGGTCGAGCGCTGCGGCGGGCAGTACGCCGGTGCTGCCGCGGTTCACCGCGCCGCGTCCACTCAACGTGGTCGAAAAGGTGCTGCAAAGCAAGCTTTCGGCACGCAATCACCGTCCGCCGGACGGTGTGGTCGCAGTCGGTGAGTCGTATTTCGTGCAGACCGATGTCCGTTTCAGTCACGAGTACGTGACGCCGATGGCGGCGGAGATGTTCACCCTGGAATTCGGCGCGGCGGCAAACCCGCTGGAGCCGGCCACCTGCTACTACTTCCAGGACCATCTCTCCCTCGCCGAATCCGTGCTGAGCCGACGCGACAACGGCAAGGATCTGATCGGGCGGGTCAACAATCTGCGCAAGCGGCAGAAGGAGTTCGCCAGGAAGAGCCAGGGCAATTTCATCGGCCCAGGGCATTCCGGTGGCAGTCGTGCCATCTGCCACAACTACATCATGGAACATGTCGCAGAGCCCGGCGACGTGATCATCGGTACGGACAGTCATACCTGTACGGCCGGAGCCATCGGCGCGTTCGCTTTCGGCGTCGGCGCGACGGACATGGCCAACGCGTGGTACACCCGGGAGATTCTGGTCAAGGTGCCCGCGGTGATCAGGGTCGAATTGCGGCAGCAGTTGCGGCCTGGGGTGTGTGCGAAGGACGTCATGCTCTCACTGCTCCCGCATTCACAGATCCGCGGCAGTCGAACACTGGGAAAGGTACTGCTGTTCAGCGGCGAAGGCGTCGCGGGACTGAACATCGACGAACGAGCGACGTTGTGCAACATGGCCGTCGAAGCCGGTGCGATGACCGCGATGGTCGAGCCGGATAGCCGGACGCGCGAATACCTGGCCGGACGGCCGGGGCGACGCCGGGGTGACCGAAGCGGGGTCGTCGTCTCCGATGTCGACGCGAGCTATGACGCGGTCGTGGAACTCGCGCTCGACGCCATCGAGCCGATGGTGGCGCTGCCCGGTGACCCGCGCAACTCGGTGCCCCTGTCCTCGATTCACGATGTGGTGCCCGTGGACAAGGTCTACGGCGGCTCCTGCACCGGCGGGAAGGCACACGACATGGACATGTACGCGAGTGTTTTCGCACTGGCACGCGAGCGCGGCGCATCCGTGCCCGATGGAGTCCAGGCGTTCATCCAGTTCGGTAGTGAGGACGTCATGCGCTACGCGACGGACCGCGGGTATGTCGAGCTGTTCGCCGACATCGGGGTGACCGTGTTGCCGCCCTCGTGCGGTGCCTGTATCAACGCCGGCCCGGGGGTGTCGGAAAGCCCTGCCGAGGTCACCGTGAGTGCCCAGAACCGGAACTTTCCCGGACGCTCTGGACCTGGCCAGGTGTATCTCGCATCACCCTATGTCGTGGCCGCCACGGCGATAGCCGGGCGGCTCAGTTCCGTCGAAGCCATGCTTCGCGAAGTGGGAGAGAACCGATGAGGCTCGCGGTGATCCCGGGCGACGGGATCGGTCGCGAGGTCGTCCACGCGGTGCTGCCGGTGCTGGCCCTGCTCAACGACACCTGCGATGCGGGGATCGAGCACGACATATTCGGTTGGGGCGCCGACGAATGGCTCGCGACGGGGGTGGGATTGCCGGACGGCGCGCTGGACTCGCTCGCCGAGGAGTATCAAGCGATACTCCTCGGTGCATTGGGAGATCCGCGGATTCCGGACATGGCCCATGGTCGCAGCATCCTGCTCGGATTACGGCGTGGCCTGGATCTCTATGTGAACTACCGCCCGCTCGACTTACCCACCGGCCGGATCGATCTGTTCCGCGAGAACACGCAGGGGCTCTACGCCGGAGTCGGCGGAACGATCGCGCGCCGCGGCTCGGTCAGCGTCGCTATCGATGAATGCGTATACACCCGAGAGACAGTGGAGAAGTTCGTCCGATTCGGACTGCGGCGACTCGCCGATACCGGACGCACGAAGGTTACCTTGGTGCACAAATCGAACGCCGTGCCGAACACCGGACGCCTCTGGCAAGAGGTCTTCGAAACCGAAGTGGCGGGTTTCCCGCAGCTCGCGGCCGAACAAGAATACGTCGACTCGTTCTGTTACCACCTGGTGCGCGATCCGTCGTCGTACGAGGGCGTGCTGGCCCCGAATCTCTTCGGCGACATCATCAGCGACATCGGCGCCGCTCTGATGGGCGGATTAGGTCTCGCCGCGAGCGCGAGTATCTGCCCCGAGACCGGCTGCGCGTTGTTCGAGCCCGTACACGGCAGTGCGCCGAACATAGCCGGTAAGGGAATCGCCAACCCGTCCGCGGCGGCGATGTCACTCGCCATGGCCCTGGACCATATGGGGTACGGCGAACAAGCTGCGCTCCTGCGTGATTCGATCCGTGAGGTCGCGGCCAGCGAATTGGCGACTCCGGACATCGGCGGGTGTGGCACCACAGTGGGATTCATGACCGAGGTCATCGATCGGCTCGGCGCACGAATCATCGAAGACAACGTCGACCGGGCAGGCAATCCCGCCGCCACCTCTTGATTCGAGGGTACATGCGCAGTCGTATCGCTCCCGCCACGGGAGCCGGCCAGGCGGGGCCTGGCTCGAGTTCCATCGTGCGCGACTCGCTCGCACTGACCTCACGCCAGGACGTGATCTCATTCGCCGGCGGGCTCCCGGCGCCCGAACTGTTCGACGTCGAAGGCATCAGGTCCGCCTACGAGCGAGTCTTGCGTGAATCCAGTTCACGCGTCCTGCAATACTCGGTGACCGACGGCGATCCGGCCCTGCGCGACGCGATCGCACTGTTGCTCGCCCGCGCCGAACTCCCGACGGTCGCCGACGATCTGCTGGTGACCACGGGAGCCCAGCAAGCCCTCTATGTGCTGGCGGCCACGTTGCTCGAGCCCGCCGATATCGTTCTCGTCGAGAACCCCACCTACGTGGCCGCGCTACAGGTCTTCAGCGCGGTGCGCGCCCGCGTCATCCCGGTGCCCACCGACGGCGACGGCATGGTGATCGAAGCCCTGCGCGAACTCGTCGCCGAACATCGACCCCGAATGGTCTATTTGGTGCCGACCTTCCAGAACCCCACCGGTCACACCTTGCCTGCGGACCGACGCGCCGCCGTTTCGCGGATCGCCGCCGAATGCGACATGTGGATCGTCGAGGATGATCCGTACGGAGAGTTACGGTTTCGCGGTGAACGGTTGCCCCTGATCGCTTCCTACGCGGATTCCGCCGACCGGACCATCCTGCTGGGCAGCCTGTCCAAGCTCCTCGCTCCCGGAATGCGACTGGGCTGGATGCGCGCGCCCGCTACGGTGCGCACCGCATGCGCGGTCGTCAAACAGGCGGTCGACCTGCACAGCTCGACGATCGACCAGGCAGCCGCAGCGGCCTACCTTGCGGCGAGCGACCTGGACGGGCGAATCGCCCGCGCCCGTACCCTGTACGGCGAACGCTGCGACGCGTTGCTGGACGCGCTCTCACGAGCACTCCCGCACGGCAGCAGCTGGAGCCGTCCGAACGGCGGAATGTTCGTGTGGGTTCGGTTGCCCGGCGGTGTCGACACCACCGCGTTGCTGCCCGCCGCCCTGGCTCAGCGGGTCGCCTACGTGCCGGGAGCACCGTTCTTCGCCGGTGTCGCCGACCCGTCGACGCTGCGCATGTCCTTCAGCGCACACAGCCCCGCTGAGATTCGCGAAGGTGTCCAGCGCCTGGCCGCTGTGTTGGACGAGACCTAGGTGTACTGACCACGGACGTTGGTAGCGGCGTGTCGGGCTGACATGGCGAAGACCTCCGGGTGAAGTGCGAGCTGTCTAGGAACGCATTCACCTGCCGGAGGTCTTCGTGTCCCACCGT
>NZ_JAMFLC010000056.1:0-11029 GCF_023501985.1 Nocardia sputi
ACCATCCACACCCTCGGCCACCGACTCCACCGCATCCTCACCACCATCGCCACCAACCCCCACACCCCCATCGGCGACATCGACATCCTCGACCACACCGAACGAGAACGAATCACGGCCGCGGCCGAGCCGGTGAGCGTCGAACCGCTCACAGCGACCGCGGGCACGGCGCTGACCCAGGCGCTGGCAGCGGCGGTCGAGGACGACCCGGACGGCCCCGCGGTGGTCTCCGGTGAGAACGCCCTGTCCTACCAGGACCTCGACGCGCGCTCGTCGCGGTTGGCGCGGGTGCTCATCGCGCGGGGTTGCGGACCCGGCGCGGGCGTCGCGGTCCGGCTGGACCGCGGCCTCGAAGCCGTCATCGCCACCTGGGCCGTACTCAAAACCGGCGCAGCCCTGGTCCCGGTCGACGCACTCGACACGCCACTGCCGGACCACCTCGAAATCAAGATCGGCTTGACGGTCGGCGGTTCCCGCTCGATCGGTGCGGTCGATTGGCTGGCACTGGACGATGCCACCGTCGTCGCCGAGATCGCGGCCGAATCACCGCGACCGGTCACCTACGCGCACCGCACGCGCGCATTGCGCGGCAACGACCCGGCGTTCGTCGGCGCGCAGGCGTTCAGCTACGACGACCTGGCCACGGCGGCGGGACGGCTGCGTGCGCGCACCGAGCTGACCTTCGAGTCGCGCACCTTCCAGCACGGCAGCCCGCAGTCGGCGGCCGCGCTGGTCGAGGTGGTCGCCGCCGGGTCGGTGGGCGCGTCGGTGGTGCTGGTCGTCGACGCGGACGGCGCGCTGACCGAGTCGCTCGCCGACGAATGGGTAAGTCATCTGGTGACTGATCGGACCGGGCTGGACAGGCTCGACCCGACGGCGTTGGAGGATTTGCACGCTGTGGTGCTCGACAATGGTGTCGGCGCCGTGCCCGCGGGACCCTGGACGAATGTGGCCGCTATCGTCGAGTTCACCGAGCTGTTCGACAGCGAGTGAAGCGAATCACAGTCAGACGCAAGCCCCCAGCTGTGTGACTATGCACACAGCTGGTTGGTTTGCTGTATCAGGGCGTCCGCTGGAAATGTGTCAGGGACGTGTTCGAACAGGCAGGATGTGCACAGTTTTCATGTTTCGCTTGTCGGGGAATAGTCTGCCGGCCTCTGGGTGGGGAACCAGGAAACACGAAGCGGGGCTCGCGTGACGCGGCCCGCGCGGGTGCGGCCCACGCGCACCCGGCGACCCAGGGTCACCACGCTCCCGCAACTGATGGCAACCGCCGTCGAGGCGAATCCGACCGGCACCGCGGTTGTCTTCGCCGACGCGGTCGACTCACGCGGACACCTGACCTATGCGGAGCTGGATGAACGGTCCACGCGGTTGGCGCGTCTGCTGATCGATCGTGGGGTGGGTCCGGAGGATTTGGTCGCGGTGGGTGTGCCGCGGTCGATCGAGTCGGTGGTGGCGGTGTGGGCGGTGGCCAAGACCGGTGCGGGGTTCGTTCCGGTCGACCCGAACTATCCGGCCGATCGCGTCGAGCACATGGTGAAGGACTCCGGCGCCGTGCTCGGGCTCGCCGTCGCGCGCGTCGTGGCGGACTTGCCCAGCGAGATCGAATGGCTGGTCATCGATTCGGACACCTGCGCCCGGCAACTGGAGCACTACCCGACCGAACCGGTCACCTACGCGGATCGGCTGCGGCAGCTGCGCGCCGAGCATCCCGCCTATGTCATCTACACCTCCGGGTCGACGGGCATGCCGAAGGGTGTGGTGGTCACTCAGGCGGGGTTGGCGAGTTTCTGCGCTGAGCAGCGTGATCGGTATCGGGTGACGAGTGCGTCGCGGACGTTGCATTTCGCTTCGCCGTCGTTCGACGCCTCGGTGCTGGAGTTGTTGCTGGCGTTGGGCGGCGCGGCCACCATGGTCGTGGTCAAGCCGACGGTCTACGGCGGCGACGAGCTGGCGGCTCTGTTGCGCCGGGAAGCCGTCACCCACGCGTTCATCACCCCGGCCGCGCTCGCTTCGGTGAACCCCGAGGGTCTGGACGAGTTGCGCGTGGTGGTGGCCGGTGGGGAGGCGTGCCCGCCGGAATTGGTGCGGCGCTGGGTTCGTCCCATCGCAGACGGCCGGCGCGAGTTCTACAACGGGTACGGCCCGACCGAGACCACGATCATGACCAATATCAGCGCGCCGTTGGTGCCGGGGGAGCCGGTGACGATCGGGGCGCCGATCCAGGCGACCACCGAGTACGTGCTGGACGAGCGTTTGGTGCCGGTACCGATCGGCGTGGTCGGTGAGTTGTACATCGGCGGACCGCAACTGGCTCGCGGCTACCAGCTGCGTCCCGGCCTCACGGCCGTGCGTTTCGTACCGAATCCGTTCGACCCGAACCACTCTCGGCTCTATCGCACCGGTGACTTGGTGCGGTGGACGCCGAATGGTGAGTTGGAGTATCTGGGTCGCAACGATTTCCAGGTGAAGATTCGTGGGTTCCGGATCGAGCTGGGTGAGATCGATGCGGTGCTGGCCGCGCACGAGACGGTCGATTTCGCGGTCACCGTCGGCCACCAGCTCGACAGCGGCGCCACCATTCTCGCGTCCTATGTGCATGCGGCCGGCGGTCGCTCGATCGACACCGACGAGCTGATCGCGCATGCCGAGCGCAGCCTGCCGGTGCACATGGTGCCGACCTCGCTCACCGTGCTGGAGGAGATCCCGCTGACCCCGGTGGGCAAGCTGGATCGCCGTGCCCTGCCCGCGCCGCGGTTGCAGGTCAAGGAGTTCCGTGCCCCGTCGGGTCCGTTCGAGCAGTTGGTCGCGGGCGTTTTCGGCGACCTGCTCAGCGCGGGCGACGAGATCGGCGCGGACGACGATTTCTTCGAGCTGGGTGGCAATTCGCTGATCGCGACGCAGGTCGCGGCCCGGCTCGGAGCGTCGATCGGCGCGCGGGTGCCCGCGCGGACCGTGTTCGAAGCGCCGACGGTCGCGTTGCTGGCCGCCCGGCTGGCCGAATTCGACACCGGCGCGGCTCGTCCCGCGTTGGTGGCGCTGCAGCGTCCGGAGCGGGTGCCGTTGTCGTTGGCGCAGCGGCGGATGTGGTTTTTGAATCAGTTCGATACTGGTTCGGCGGCGAACAATATTCCGTTCGCGGTGCGGTTGTCGGGTGTGTTGGATGTGGCGGCGTTGCAGGCGGCGGTCGCGGATGTGGTGGAGCGTCATGAGACGTTGCGGACGGTGTATCCGGCGGTGGACGGGACCGGGTACCAGGTCGTCCTGCCTACCGTCCAGGCGATCCCGGATCTGACGCCGCACAGCCTGGCCGCCGGCGAGCTCCCGGACTGGCTGCGTATCTTCGCCTCCGCCGGTTTCGACGTCGCGGCCGAGGTGCCGCTGCGGCTTTCGCTCGCGCAGATCGGCTCCGACGACTACGTCCTCGCCGTCGTCGCGCATCACATCGCGGCCGACGGCACGTCGATAGCCCCGCTGGTGCGCGACCTGATGACCGCCTATGTAGCGCGCAGCTCGGGCACCGCGCCCGGTTGGGAGCCGCTTCCGGTGCAGTACGCGGACTACACGCTGTGGCAGCATGCCGTGCTCGGCGACGAGAACGACTCGCGCTCCGTGGCCGCGACACAGATCGCATTCTGGCGTGAGGCCCTCGCGGGCATTCCCGATCGGCTCGATCTTCCGACGGATCGGCCGCGTCCGGCCACGGCCTCCGGGCGCGGCGGCGTCTTCACCTTCAGCATCGACGCGACGACCCGCGCCCGGCTCGACGACCTCGCGCACGCCCGTGGCGCTTCGCTGTTCATGGTGGTGCACACTGCCTTCGCGGCGTTGCTCGCCCGGTTGTCCGGCTCCACCGACATCACCATCGGCACGCCGGTGGCAGGCCGCGGCGAAGCGGAACTCGATGATCTGGTCGGCATGTTCGTCAACACGCTGGTGCTGCGGACCGTGGTCGATCCGGCGGCCTCGTTCACCCAACTGCTGGAGGCGACCAAGGAACGCGACCTCGCGGCCTTCTCACATGCCGAGTTGCCGTTCGAGCGCTTGGTCGAGGTGCTGGACCCGGTGCGCTCGCAGGCGCATCATCCGCTGTTCCAGGTGGCGCTGTTCTTCCAGAACATGGATCAGGCGCAGCTCGAGCTGCCGGGCCTGTCGGTCGCCGCGGTGGAATTCGACGGCGCGGTGGCCAAATTCGACCTCCAGCTGACCATGACGCCGCAGGAGGGCCCGGACGCGGGCCTGGCAGGCATGTTCACCTATGCCACCGATCTGTTCGACGAGCGATCGGTGGCCGAGTTCGCGGCGCGCCTGAGCCGGTTGCTGCGCGCGATCGCCGCCGACCCCGATCGCGCGCTGGGCGGAATCGACCTGCTCAACGTGGTCGAGCGGGATCGCATCCTGCACGAGTGGAACGACACCCGCTACCCGGTCCGTCCCGAGTTGCTGCTGGACGGTTACCGCCGTGCCGTCGAGGCGCACCCGGAACGGGTCGCGCTGGTTCACGAGGGTGTCGAGCTGTCGTATCGGGCGTTCGATGCGCGGGTGAATCGTTTGGCGCGGTTGTTGATTTCGCAGGGTGTGGGTGCGGAGTCGTTGGTGGGTTTGGCGGTTCGGCGGTCGTTGGATCTTGTGGTGGGGATGTATGCGATCGTGGCGGCGGGTGGGGCGTATGTGCCGTTGGATCCGGATCATCCGGCCGAACGCATAGCGCACATCCTGGACACAGCTCGTCCCCTCTGCGTCGTAACGACCAGCGCGGACGCGACGGCTCTGCCCGGCGAGGTCCCGACCCTGGCCCTGGACACGCTGGAACTCGACGGGTTCGACGACGCCCCGGTGCGTGCCGAGGAGTTGGTGCGCCCGGTGCTGCCGGACCATCCGGCGTACGTGATCTTCACGTCGGGATCGACCGGCAGGCCGAAGGGCGTCGCGGTGGCCCACGCCGCGATCAACAACCAGATCGCGTGGATGCTCGCGGAGTACCCGCTGGGCCCGGACGACGTGTATTTGCAGAAGACGGCGACGACGTTCGATGTCTCGCTGTGGGGATACTTCATGCCGTTGCGGGCGGGGGCGAAACTGGTCGTCGCCACGCACGACGGCCATCGCGACCCTGCTTACGTCGCGGAGACCATTGCCGCGCAGGGCGTGACGGTAACGGATTTCGTGCCGTCCATGCTGACGGTCTTCGCCGCGCACACCGCACCCGGAAGCTGCCCGACGCTCGAGCACGTCTTCGTGATCGGCGAGGCGTTGCCGCCGGAGACCGTTGACGCTGTGCAGGCGGTGTCCGATGCCGCTGTGCACAACCTGTACGGCCCGACCGAGGCGGCCGTGTCGGTGACCTACTGGCCCGCGGCGGCGGGCGAGCGCACGGTGCCGATCGGCCTGCCGCAGTGGAACACTCGGGTCTACGTGCTCGACTCGTGGTTGCGGCCCGTCCCGGTGGGCGTTCCCGGGGAACTGTATCTCGCGGGTGATCAGCTGGCGCGCGGTTATGTGCGTCGTCCCGATCTCACCGCGGACCGCTTCGTGGCCAACCCGTTCGCGACCGGCGAGCGGATGTACCGGACCGGCGACCTCGTCGTGTGGCGTAAAGACGCGGATGACGCGGTGCTCGACTATCTCGGCCGGACCGACTTCCAGGTGAAGTTTCGTGGTCAGCGGATCGAGCTGGGTGAGATCGAGACGGCGCTGCTGGCTCAACCGTCCGTGAGCCAGGCCGTGGCTCTCGTCGCGCCGTCCGCGCTGGGCGACCAGCTCGTCGCCTACGTCGTGCCCACACCGGGCGACCGGATCGACCCGGTGGCATTGCGGTCCGCGATCGGCGACACCTTGCCCGCGTACATGGTTCCGGCCGCGATCGTCGCGCTGGATGAGTTCCCGTTGAACTCCAGTGGCAAGCTGGATCGTAAGGCGCTGCCGGAGCCCACCTTCGAGGCCAAGCATTTTCGTGCGCCCGTGACCGCGATCGAGGAGATCGTGGCCGGGGTGTTCGGCGAAGTACTCGAATTGGGGCGGGTCGGCGCGGACGACGATTTCTTCGCGCTCGGCGGAAACTCGCTGGTCGCCACCCAGGTCGTGGCGCGGGTCGGTGCGGCGGTCGGTGCGCGGGTACCGGTGCGGACACTGTTCGAGTCGCCGACCGTCGCGGCGTTGGCGGCGGCGATCGAGTCACGCACGCATGGTGAGCGCGGTGTGGAGTTGGGCAGCATCGCCCGACCCGACCAGTTGCCGTTGTCGCTGGCGCAGCGGCGGATGTGGTTCCTCAACCGCTTCGACCAGACCGACGACGCGGGGGAGCAGATCGGTTCGGCGGCCTATAACCTGCCGTTCGCGTTGCGGTTGACCGGCGAACTGGACGTGGCCGCGCTTGGGGCGGCGCTGCACGATGTCGTCGCGCGGCACGAGGTGCTGCGCACGGTCTATCCGGAGACGCCGGACGGTCCGGTGCAGGTGGTGTTGCCCGCCGCGCAGGTCTCGGTGGATCTGGATCCGCGGGTGCTGGCCGAGTCCGATGTGGCGAGCAGCGTGTACGCGTTGGCGGCGACGCCGTTCGACGTGACGACCGAGGTCCCGCTGCGGGCCGTGCTCCTTCAGGTCGATGGAGCGCCCGAGACGTATGTGCTCGCGGTGGTGGTGCATCACATCGCGGCGGACGCGTCGTCGATGCGGCCGCTGGTGCGCGATGTGATGATCGCCTACGCGGCCCGTACCTCGGGCGACGCTCCGGGATGGTCGCCGCTGCGGGTGCAGTATGCGGATTACGCGTTGTGGCAGCGTGCGGTACTGGGGGAGGAGTCCGATCCGGAATCGCTCGCCGCACGGCAGATCGCGTTCTGGCGCGCCGAGCTGGCCGACCTGCCCGACCTGCTGGAATTGCCGACCGACCGGCCGCGCCCCGCGGTGGCGTCGCTAGCGGGTGCGCGCGTGGACATCGAGATCGATGCGGCGACTCACGCGGGTCTCGTGGACTTGGCGCGTGCGCACGGCGCGACGCTGTTCATGGTCGTGCACACGGCTTTCGCGGTTTTGCTCGCTCGCTTGTCCGGCACCGCGGATATCGCCATCGGAACGCCGGTCGCGGGTCGTGGTGAGCGTGAGCTCGACGATCTGATCGGCATGTTCGTCAACACCCTGGTGTTCCGGACGCGATTCGAGCCGGATGAGTCGTTCGTCGGCCTGCTGGGTAAGCAGCGTGAGTCGGATCTCGCCGCGTTCGCGCATGCGGATGTGCCGTTCGAGCGGTTGGTGGAGGTGTTGAATCCGCCGCGGTCGACGGCGCGTCATCCGTTGTTCCAGGTGGGGTTGTCGTTTCAGAATGTCGGGCGTGCGGTGTTGGAGTTGCCGGGTTTGTCGGTGGCTGGTGTGGATGCGGATTTGGATGTGTCGCAGTTCGAGCTGCATTTGATTGTTGGTGATGGGTATGAGGAGTCGGGTGCGGCTGCGGGTATTGGTGGGTTTTTGACGTATGCGACGGATTTGTTCGATCGGGCGACGGTGGAGGGTTTCGCGGCGCGGCTCTCGCGGATCCTCGCGGCTGTGGTCGCGGATGCGAACGTCGCGGTCGGCGATATCGACATCCTCGCCGCTGCGGAGCGGCACGATGTGCTGGAGCGCTGGAACGCCACCGATCAGCGCGTCGACGAGAACGCGACATTGGTCTCGCTGCTCGACGCCAGCGTCGCGGCCGGACCGCGCTCTACGGCGCTTGTCGCCGAAGCGATCGACGGCGACCGGGTCGAGCTGAGCTATGCCGAACTCGATGTTCGGGTGAATCGTCTTGCGCGGCATTTGGTTTCGTTGGGTGTGGGTCCGGAGTCGCGGGTGGCGTTGGCGTTGCGTCGTTCGGTGGATTTGGTTGTGGCGATGTATGCGGTGGCGAAGTCCGGTGGTGTGTATGTGCCGGTGGATCCGGATCAGGCTGCCGAGCGTACGAGTTACATTCTGGAGACGGCGGCTCCGGTGTGTGTGTTGTCGAATGCGGAGGCGGAGTTCGAGACCGATGTCGCGCCGGTGGTGCGGATCGATGAGCTGGATTTGTCCGAGGTGGACGCTTCCACGGTGAGGGATGCTGATCGGGTGGGGTCGTTGCGTCCGGAGAACACGGCGTATGTGATCTTCACCTCCGGTTCGACGGGTCGTCCGAAGGGTGTGGCTGTTTCGCATGGTGCGATCGCGAACCAGTTGCAGTGGAAGAACGTCGAATTCGGCCTGGACGCCGCTGATGCGATCTTGTTGAAGACGGCGGCGACGTTCGACTTGTCGGTGTGGGAGTTCTGGTCGGCGGCGGTGTGTGGTGGCCGTTTGGTGATCGCTTCACCGGATGGTCATCGGGATCCGGCGTATTTGAACGAGTTGATGGCGCGTGAGTGGGTCACCACGTTGCATGTGGTGCCGTCGATGCTGGATGCGTTGCTGAGCGCTGGTTTGCCGGATTCGTTGTGGCGGGTGTTGGCGATCGGTGAGGCGTTGCCGGGTTCGGTGGCGCAGCGGTTCCTGCGGGAGAACCCGCGTACTGAGTTGTTCAACTTGTATGGTCCGACCGAGGCGGCGGTGTCGATCACCAGTCATCGGGTGACCCGTGCTGATGAGGTGTCGGTGTCGATCGGTGCGCCGGAGTGGAACAGTCAGGTGTATGTCCTGGATGCGCGTTTGCGGCCGGTGCCGGTGGGTGTGTCGGGTGAGTTGTATTTGGCGGGTGCGCAGTTGGCGCGTGGGTATTTCGGTCGGGCGGATTTGTCGGCGGATCGGTTTGTGGCGAATCCGTTCCAGGCTGGAGCGCGGATGTATCGCACGGGTGATCTGGTTGCGTGGAACGGTAGTGGTGAGCTCGAGTATCGGGGTCGTACGGATTTCCAGGTGAAGATTCGTGGTTTCCGTATCGAGTTGGGTGAGATCGAAGCTGCACTGTTGGCGCTGCCCGAAATTGCGCAGGCGGTGGTGATCGCGAAGTCGGATCCGAAGACCGGTGACCGTTTGGTGGCGTATCTGGTGGCTGCCGATGCCGATGCCGATGCCGATGGCGGTGCCGGTGTGGATGTGGGGCGGGTGAGGTCGGAACTGTCGGCGGGTTTGCCGTCGTACATGGTGCCGTCGGTGTTCGTGGTTTTGGATGCTTTGCCGTTGAATGTGAACGGCAAGTTGGATCGTAAGGCGTTGCCGGAGCCGGAGTTCGAGGTTCAAGCGTTCCGTGCGGCCTCGACGCCGATCGAGGAGATCGTGGCGCGGGTGTTCGGCGAGGTGCTGGGTGTCGAGCGTGTCGGTGCGGATGATGATTTCTTCGCTTTGGGTGGTAACTCGTTGTTGGCGACGCAGGTCGCGGCGCGTATCGGCGCGGCGCTGGATGCGCGTGTTCCGGTGCGGGTGCTGTTCGAGGCCTCGACTGTGGCTGGATTGGCGGCGAAGGTCGAGCAGCACGCGGGTGCTGGTGGCCGTCGCGAGCTGGTCGCTGGCCCGCGTCCGGAGCGGATTCCGTTGTCGCTGGCCCAGCAGCGCATGTGGTTCCTCAACCAATTCGATCCGGCGTCGTCGGTCTACAACATCCCGGCCGCCATCCGCCTCACCGGCGACCTGGACGTCGCCGCGCTGCAACAGGCGGTCGCCGACTTGGTGGCGCGGCACGAGATCCTGCGCACGATCTACCCGCAGACGCCGGACGGCCCGATACAGCGGGTGCTCACGACGGACGAGGTATCGATCGGCCTCGCACCCACCCGAGTCGACGCGGCCGACCTGGTCGCGGCGGTGACCGCGGTTGTCACCGCGGGATTCGAGGTCACCACCGAGGTCCCGTTCCGGGTCGCACTGTTCGAGGTCGCGTCCGCGAGCGCCGAGGACCCCACCGAGCATGTGCTGGCGTTCGTCGCCCACCACATCAGCTCCGACGGCTGGTCGCTCGGACCGCTCACCCGGGATCTGGTCATGGCCTACGAAGCGCGTAGCAGAGGTGTGGCCCCGGCCATGGCCCCGCTGCCGGTCCAGTACGCCGATTACAGCCTCTGGCAGCGTGAGGTCCTCGGTTCCGAGACCGATCCGAAGAGCCTGATCTCGCAGCAGGCCGAGTACTGGCGCGACACGCTCGCCGCTCTGCCGGAGGAACTGCCGCTGCCGACCGATCGGCCCCGTCCCGCGCAGGCTTCCTATCGCGGAGCCACCTACGCCTTCGACATCGACGCCCAGCTGCACGCCGCGCTCGAACGCACCGCCCAGCAACATAATTCGACACTGTTCATGGTGGTGCACGCCGCGCTCGCGGTGCTGCTGGCCCGGCTGTCGGGCACCTCGGACATCGCCATCGGCACTCCGGTGGCGGGCCGGGGCGAGGCCGAGCTCGACGACCTGATCGGCATGTTCGTCAACACCCTGGTGCTGCGCACCGAGGTCGAGCCGGGTACGCCGTTCGACGCGTTGCTCGCCGAGGTGCGCAGCACCGACGTCGCGGCGTTCGGCCACGCCGACCTGCCTTTCGAGCGGCTGGTCGAATTGCTCGACCCGGTCCGCTCGGCGGCGCGGCATCCGCTGTTCCAGGTGATGCTGGTGCTGCAGAACCTCGCGCAGGCGACGCTGGAGCTGCCCGGCCTCACGGTGTCCGGGATCGATCCGCAGGTGTCGCCCGCGAAGTTCGACCTGCAGATCACCCTCGCCGAGCAGCCCGGCGCACAGGGCCTTTCGGTAGTGATCGGCTACGCGACCGACCTGTTCGACGAATCGACCGTGCGCGACTTCGCGAGCCGGTTCCGCCGTGTCCTCGCGGCCGTCACGGACGACGCCACCACTGTGGTTGGCGACATCGATGTCCTCGCGCCCGGGGAGCGCGATCAAGTCCTCAGCGCATGGAATGAGCCGGGGGCCTGGGTTCCCGGAGCGACATTGCCGGATGTGATCGCCCAGCAGGCGTGGTCACACCCGGATGCGGTCGCGATCCGTTTCGGGGACACCTTCTTGACCTTTGGTGAGTTGCAGCGGCGGGCGAATCGGGTGGCGCGGGCGTTGATCGCCCGTGGTGCGGGTCCGGAGTCGGTGG
>NZ_JAMFLC010000057.1:0-9913 GCF_023501985.1 Nocardia sputi
AATCCTGCCCACCGGCACCCGTACCCACCGACACCTCCAACCGTCCTCGCATAGGTAGACAACCCACATCCGAAACTCTCAGACCACTACCTACCGGCAGCTGCCGCAACACGGACACCCGTCGAACGTGCGTGCGGAGACTGCTCGTCCGGGTGCTCCTCACACATCGGGTTGCCGCGATGCCGGCGAACTGGCCTGGCAGGTAAGTGATGACGCCGTCCCCGATTCAATGGTGACGGCATCACCAACGTGGGAGCGAATGTGGCCTCGAGCTGGAGTGCTGACGCCGCGGCCACAATCCTGTTACGTCCTGTCGTGGAATGTGTCGACGTGTTGTGAACCTGCAGGTGTCACCGACAGGTCGCTGACCAGGGCTTTTCCGGGCGGCCGGGCGGAGGGATCGACACCCCGCTCGGCTGCAGGGAACGCCCAGGTCATCAGTCCTTCAACTGGCAGGTCCCCTTCCACTACTACGACACCGACGGCACCCGCCGGCAGTCCTCGCGATCCTTCGATGACTACGCCAAGGCCCAGTGGTGGCCGGCCTGATCGACCGCGTCGGGATCGATGAGGCGCTGAAGGTCGTCGAGACCGAACAGGAAGCCGAGTTCGGCACGGTGCTGCTGGTCGAGTGGCTGACCAAGTACGTCAACAGTCTGACCGGTGTCCAGGACGACGGCCGCCGTAAGTACCTGGCCTACATCCGCAACGACATCATCCCGTTCTTCGGTGAGCGCGCACCGTTGGACGCGGTCACTCAGGACACCGATGCCGCCTGGATCGTCTATCTGCAGCAGGACAAGGGCAACGCACCCAAAACAATCTCCGACAAGCACGCCATCCTCAGCGCGATGCTACGCGCCGCGGTCGAACAACGACCCGTACCGCTGCTGCCCTACAACCCCTGCGCGGGGATGCGGCTTCCGCGCCACGACTGGGCGTAGATCGACGTCTTCGACAACGACGAATGGGGAACTGTCCGAGCAGCTGCTGCTGGCGCGCAGAGACCTCCGGCTCCTGCGTAACAAAGCACTATGGCGTGGCGCCGACCCCGACGACCTGCTGGCCGGGTACGGCCCCGGGATCCGTACGCTCAGCGGCAAGGTTCTGACCCCGTACACTTTGCGCCACACCGGCATCTCGTGGAAATTGCAGGACGGTGTCCCGATCTTCGTCGTGTCCCGCGACGCCGGGCACGAATCGGTCAATACGACCGACCGCTACTACGGCCACAACGATCGCAAGGCCAGTGAGTCAGCCGCCCAGGTCATCGCGGGCCGACTGCCCAGAGTGCGCGCCAGCATGCTCAGGATCGCCGCCTGAGCGGCGCCGACGTCAAACCTTCTGGCGCCACAGCGGATTTCTCAGATGCAATGCACGCGGGATAGATTCGAGTCGTCAACTGTTTGAGCGATCGGACGGTAGGCGCGAATACCCCTGAACGAGCCCCGAACCGCCGCAGACCGGTTCGGGGCTCATTCGGATTCTGCAGCCCTGATCGGTAGTCGCCTGGTCGGGTAATCGCTCGATAACGGCTGACTGGTGACTTTTGGTGGAATCGTTCGAGGCCCGACCCCCGGACACGCCGAAAGGTGGGGCTCTACCCGAAGACCGAGTGAGTTCTTCTGCCACAGCCACAAAGGCTGCACCCCGGACCCACTCGTCACCCGGATACGGTGGCGGTACCGCGATCGACCAGGCATTGGCGATGGCCCCGGAACTCGCTCAGGCGGGTGTTCCGGGGCCGTTTGACTGTAGTGGTGCTGCAGTCGCGGCTCGAAGGCGGTTATCGGGTTGTGGGGTGCGGGGACGAGGGTGATGCCCAGGTCGACGGTGCTGCCGCCGTCGGCGAGATGCTGGGTGACGACTCCGGATGGGGTCCTCTCCGCGCCGGATCGCCGGGTGTGCAGGGACACGTGGGGAGGTTGGGAGCGCGGGCCGGAGAGACCAGCACCCACAGCGGGATGTCGTCGAGGTGGGTGGGGTCCTGGTTGTTGTGGGTGTATCCGATGGGGCCGATGCGGTCGAGGATTTCTTGCTGGCCGGCGACGAGTCCGCGTCGTTTGAGCCGCTGCGCCATTTCGCGTTCGGTGGCGCCGGTCGCGGCGACCAGATCCTCCCAGATCGCCCGCCCAGCACTCCGATCACCGCGCCGGAGGCGAAGACCAGCAGCAGCGCGTCGCGCCGTGCCACGGCCATCGATCCTGTCGGCTCCTCGACTACCTCGCTCACACGCCGAGACGGTACGGATCTGAAGCGGCCTCACCGCCCCCGGCCCGGGGGAGGTCAGGATCCGCCGACACCAGAATCCAGACAACTCGGGGTCGACGTGGTCGATGTGTATCCACGTTCAGTCGGGCGGGCGCGCCCCGCCGCACACGACTACATCGCCGGGTATCTCGGTACACACCAACCTTCCGGCCTCGCCTCGAACCAGCTGTTCCAAGGACCGTCTCATTACCAGGGTTTCGAGACGCTGCCGGGTATCGGTCGCTGTGAGCGCGCGACACCGTGTGTCAGGTGGCGTGTCAGACCGATGTCAGGCCGATGTCAGCCGGTCCGGCGACTGTATTCCCATGAGCAACGCAGCGACCAGCAGCAACACGACCGAATCGATGTGGACCGGCATGGTGCCGGTCGAGGACACTGCACTGGCGGTGACCGACTCCGGTGGCTCCGGCCGGCCGGTCGTCTACCTCAACGGCGCCTACGCCGACCAGTCGCACTGGAAGAAAGTGATCGCCGAACTCGGCCCCGGCTACCGACACATCACCTTCGACGAGCGGGCCCGCGGCAAATCGAAGCAATCCGCGGATTACTCCTTCGAGGCATGCCTGCGAGACATCGATGCCGTGCTCGCGGCCCGGGGTGTGCAGCAGCCGATCATCCTGGTGGGCTGGTCCTACGGCGGGGTGCTGAGCTGGCACTGGGCCGACCGGAACCCCGGCCGCGTCCTGGGAGTGGTGACCGTGGACGCCTTCCCGTACGGCCTGACCGGCGAGGAAGGCGCCGAACGGATCCGCAAACTGTTCCACAAGATGCGTTTCCTGCTGCCACTGGCGCGCCCGTTCGGTATGGCCGCGCGGATGAGCGCCGCCCAGCATGCCGAGTCCAATATCGAACTCAACGAGATCGCCGCCGCCAGCGTGCCGGTCCTCGAACGCGCGGCCCGCCCGGTGCGGTTCGTTCTGGCCACCGGACAAAGCCTCGGTAGCGAGAAGGACGAGATGGAACAGGGCCGGGCCATACTCGACCCGGTCATCGCGCACAACCCGAACGTCACGATCAGCGCGAAAGTCGCCAGTAACCACTCCAAGATCCTGCGCAAGGATTCCCCCGCGGTCGCCGATGCTGTCCGCGAGACCGCAGCGGTCTGACCGTCATCCGCTCGACGGGCATCCGCGGAACTGCGAATGCCCGTCGAGCCGGCGCAGCGCGTGGAGCAGGCATCCGAGGTGCTGAGCCGGCACTGGGCCGACCCGTGCCCAACAATTGATCATTTTATGGACATCGGGGGAAGTCGCAGCCATGGCGACGACACGACGAGCTGTTTCGCCGCCGAGCTGGTGCTATCCAGCGGCGGGCACTCGCTCGGACACCGCAGCGCGCCGCTTGGGGGCCCGGTACGCGCGAGCCACGCACGCAGGGAGCCGTCGGCCGCCGCATGCCGCGCGACCTATGCCCCGGCGGCCCAAAAGTCGATCCTCAGCTATAGCGGCCGCTATCTGGTCGCAGGCCCCACGCCCGAACCAGTGGAGGGAACCTGGGACTCACCTCGATTCCTGGTCATCGAGTTCCCCGACATGGATCGGGTTCGGCAGTGGTACGACTCGCCGGAATACCGGCAAGCCCGTCAGATACGAGAAGGCAAAGTTCGGGTGCAGATGTTGTTCGCCGAGGGCGCGCCGCCCAAGGGCTTCTCTCTCCTTGCCTGATCGCGCCCCACACGACCCTCAGCGATTACCTGCCCCTTTGACCGACAACCCGCGTGCGGCGGCGGTCGCGTGGGGGTGTGCTGACGCCTTCGGGTGTCTGTCTCATGTTCGGAAGGTTGTGCGAGCATGCGTTTTTCATTCCTCGAACAAGTGGTTGAAGCTTGCGGTATACCTGCGGGGTACTGACCGAGCTCGACCCCACGAGGAGAACCCTGCTGTGTCCGACGGCTTCATCGATCTGCGTGCCGATGTGGCGCACCCGGCCCGGATGTATGACTACTTCCTGGGCGGTAAAGATTTCTATGAGGCCGACCGAGCCGCCGCTGAGCAGGCACTGCGGGAGTTTCCGGCGGTTCGGTTGACGGCGCGCACCAACCGCGAGTTCATGCGCCACGTCACTGGCTTTCTCGTCGGGCAGGGGGTTCGCCAGTTTCTCGATATCGGCACCGGTATCCCCACCGAGCCCAACCTGCACCAGGTCGCCCAAGGCCTGGCACCGGAATCGCGGGTGGTGTATGTCGACAACGACCCGGTCGTGCTCGCGCATGCGAGGGCGCTGCTGGTGAGCACGCCCGAGGGCCGCACCGCCTACATCCAGGCCGATGCCGCAGACCCGGCGGCCATCCTCGCCGCGCCGCAACTGCAAGCGACGCTGGATTTGTCGCAACCGGTGGCGGTGTCGCTGATGGCCGTGCTGCACTTCGTGCCCGGCGATGTTTACGACGTCGTCAACACTCTGATGGCCTCGCTGGTGCCGGGTTCTTATCTGGCGATGTCGCATGTCACGACGGACTTCGACGCCGGGTCTGATGATCCCGAAGGAATGGCACGGCTGTTGCAGGTCTATGCCGATCGCGGGATTCCCGTGCGGCCGCGCACCCGGGGGGAAGTCGCACGATTCTTCCAGCATCTGGAACTGGTGGATCCCGGTGTCGAGGTGATCCACCGATGGCGCACCGGCGGCATCCAGCCTCCGCGAAGCCACGACAAGAAGGTATCGCTCTACGGCGCCGTCGGCCGCAAACCCTGATAGCGACGTCAACCCATTGCCCAGGGGCACTGGTAAGGGCTGGTGGACCGTCCCGGCACCCACACGCGCCGCCGAACTGACCCAGTCCGCCGCCGCGGTCCACATCGAGGGCGACCTCGTCATCGCCCACGGCCCGAGTGTCGGTGGGGGTAGGGGCTGAAGGTCACAGTCTGACGCCTGGCTGAAAGCCGCGGTGCCGTCACAGGTGGATGGGTTGCTGGGTTGGGGCAGTCCAGAATGGTGGAGTGGTTTTCTCCAGGAGGTGGGAGGAGTTCTTCCGTAGCTTCGTTCGGCGGGTGGGTTCTGTGGGCCCGGGCGTGGGGAAGGCTGCTTCGCAACCGTTGCGCGACACCAGCAACGGCCTCGAGGAGGGGGTCGGAGACGAAGTTCGTCTCGATGCCGAGCTCGGTCGCGCGATTCGCTGGGATGGTGACGGTGTCGGGTCTGGGGACAGCGGGCCGGTGGCTTCGCCGGGCAGGGTTGTGGCCGACCTGTCGCATATGCCGCATCTCGGTGATCTTTTCGACGCCGCGAAAAGGGGAGAAGTGGGCGAGCGCGAGCTGACGTCGGCATTGAAAGGGCTGGAACGTCAGTACGGGCCCTACCACGTCAGGAACGTGGGCGCTTTCTTCGAGAGGGGGTCGACGCAGTTCGGGCAGACCTATCCGGCAACGGTTACCATGAGCGCCGAAATCCGCGATAGCTCCGGCGCGGATGCGGGTCTGTTGATGTATGAATTCTGGCGTGACAGCGATGGTCTACTGGTTGCCAATAACGAAGTCACAGTACTCGCAGACGGATTCCGTGGGAAAGGCTTCTCCACCGCGTTCTCTTCAGCTATCGAAAACTACTTCCGGCGGTCAGGAGTACATCGGATCGAGTTGCAGGCGTCCCGGGAGGACGGTGGATATCATTGGGCGAAAGCGGGTTACGACTGGAATCCCGACCCCGTCATGTTGCAGAGATCAGTCAATCTGATTTCCAATCGCATCGACAAGGTCATCGACGACGGATTGGTTCCATCCGGCAACGATGTTGCTAGGCTCATGGAGATGAAGTCGCGGTTCGACGGCCCGGTTTCCGGGTATCCGTCCCCCCTGGAGCTGGCCCTGCTCGAGGGGGACGACCCGAAGCTCGGTGAGACACTGATGCGAGGATCGATATGGTTCGGGATGAAGAAACTGTGAACATCTCCCCTGAGGAACGTGAGTTCATTCGGCAGCGCAGCAAGGCCACCTCCGCCCACTTCATGCAGTTCGTCACCGAACGTGGCCTGGACATGGACGTCGACACCTGGCCCGACGCCGACCGGCATGAGTTCGATCGGCAGTCAGGCGTGTTGATCGAGGAGTGGAAGGCCCGCGCCCGGGAAATCTTCGGTATCTGACTCCGAATCGACGGGTGAGAACTGCAATCGGATGAAGCCTGTCTGCTACCGAAGGCCGACCGATTTCCGATGCTCGAACTCCGGCTGAGTCCGCCCGCGAGGCGGGAGCGTACCTGCCATCGAGCGAGCAAGCCGCCCACGGGCCTGGCACTGTGGTGAACCCCCACTTCCGCTCGGTAGTGCCGATCGTCGGCGCGTGAATGCGCCCCCAGGGTTGAGAACAGACCGACCGGCAGGCATGTTTGTACTCTGTCCAGGTACGGGGCTAATCCTGTGATCGGTCGTACTGTGCGTGGAAAAGCGATGAGGAAGAGCGTGGGCGGAGCCCGACGGGCTCCACTCCGATCCGCGCTGACAGTCGTTCCGGAAGTGCCTGGGGTGGCGCGGTGCCGAGGCAGCTGCGGTGCAGCACCCCGCCGGTGTCTCGACAGATTCACGATCAAGACCTGTGCAGGCGATGATCGAGGTTGCCCGTCATGAAGAGCAGCCCTGCTGTCGAACTGCTCGACAGACTTCGGCAGCACCTGAGCAATCTGGCAGCCCGGGAGGCTGGCGGTCTCAGCGACAGATTGCATGGCTTCTCCCATGGGACCACCGCCGTGGTGCATGGCGCTCGGGGCGGCGACGAGCACGGTGGGCACGAGATCTCGGCCGCGCTGGGTGACCGGGACCAGAGATTTCACGGCGCTGCCCCCGCGCCCCTTGCGTCCTCGCCGATGGACCGCTTCACCGACTTGTCGCACATGCCACCCTTGGGCGAGCTGGTCGACAAAGCACACACCGGCGCGGCCGACGACCTCGAGCTGACCAACGCGTTCAAAGGGCTCGAACGTCGGTACGGCCTCTACCGAGTCGAAGACGTCCGGGCCTGGTGCGAGGAGAGCTGGACCGGAGACGGGACGAGACATCTGTTCCTCGAGGCGACTATCCGCGACGGTGATGGCGCTGAGGTAGGCACGCTGCTGCGGAACTTCGAACGTGATAGTGAAGGCAAACTGGTAGTCATCAACGAGATCATGAGGCTCGAAGAGGACTTCAGGGGGAAGGGTTTCTCTACGGCGTTTTCCGCATCGATCGAGAACTACTACCGGCGATCAGGAGTAGACCGCATCGAGCTGAGGGCAGAGGACGACGACGGCGGGTATGTATGGGCGAAGGCTGGCTACGACTGGGATCCCGATCCACATAAACTCGGCAAGTCCGTCGGTTACATCCAGCAACGGATCGACGACATCATCGCTGACGGCTTGGTACCCTCGGATTCCGATGTCGCCATGCTCGAGGAAATCAAACAGAGATTTCAGGGACCGGTTACCGGGTTCCCGTCGCCGCAAGAGCTGGCCCTGCTCGAGGGGGACGACCCGAAGCTCGGAGAGACACTGATGCGAGGATCGATATGGTTCGGGATGAAGAAACTGTGAACATCTCCCCTGAGGAACGTGAGTTCATTCGGCAGCGCAGCAAGGCCACCTCCGCCCACTTCATGCAGTTCGTCACCGAACGCGGCCTGGACATGGACGTCGACACCTGGCCCGAGACCGACCGGCAAGAATTCGACCGGCAATCACGCGAGTTGATCGAGGAATGGAAAACTCGCGCCCGCGAAATCTTTGGAGCCTAGGACGGATCACCCCGAAGGCGTCAGCTCCCCCTCCCGCAGGGCCGCAGCCGCCACATCACCCCGACCCGCCTCGCCGGTTCAGATCCACGGCTGCTTTGGCGCTCAGGGGAATCGCCTTACGGGGCGTGTGTTTGGGGTACACCCCAACACCACGTCCGTGACCGGGCCGAAAAGCGTCAGAATGGAGTGCAAGTTCGTATTTTCTGACGGATGTCCAGCAGGCTCATAAACTCCATCCCGACAATGTAGGTCGTGGAGGGAGAGTTATGCGGGTCGGCTATGTCAGGGTGAGCGCCCTCGATCAGAACACGGTGCGGCAGCTGGAGGGGATCGAGGTGGAGCGCACCTTCATCGACAAGGTTTCCGGTAAGGACACTGCACGTCCGCAGCTGGGGGAGTTGCTGGAGTTCGTGCGCGACGGTGACACGGTGATCGTGCACTCCATGGATCGGCTGGCCCGTAACCTCGATGACCTACGCCGGTTGGTGCGTACCCTGACCAGTAAGGGTGTGCGGGTGGAGTTCGTGAAGGAGTCGCTGAGCTTCACCGGGGAGGACTCACCCATGGCGCATCTGCTGCTGAGTGTGATGGGTGCCTTCGCCGAGTTCGAACGCGCCCTGATCCTGGAACGCCAGCGCGAGGGTATCGCGGCGGCCAAGGCCCGCGGCGTCTACACCGGCCGCAAGCCCGCCCTCACCCCCGAGCAGGCCGCCCAGTTGCGTGCCCGGGCGGCCGGCGGGGAGTCGAAAGCGGCGCTGGCCAGGCAGTTCGGTGTCAGCCGCGAAACTGTCTACGCCTACTTGCGGGCCGATACCGCTACGGCCTGAGCTGCGACGTTCTCGGTTTCGGACACGAAACCGAGAGCCTGCCACTGCGGGCGGGAATGTCAAGAGCCCTGCACGATGCATCGATGCTGTTCCCGGCCGCTGCAGACAGTTCTGCTTCTGCTTGGCGTAACGGTCAGCGGATGCCGGTCGAGGGCGATTGCGTTTGTGTGGCTCGTTTGAGCGGATGGCCGGGTGGCCGCATAGCATGGGGGCAAGATGCTGGGGACGGGGATAATACGGGCCCTCCTACACGCGACCGAACGGTTGGACTTGCAAGCCTCACGGGTGGCGGGGCATCTCGCCGACACCGTCGGCGGCGACCGCATCGGTGCCAAAGCCGTCGAGGCCACCGCCCGAGCATACGCTGCCACCGATCGAGCGAACGCCGCACAACTGGAACGTTCGACCGGCTCGAGTGGCCCGCCGGGCAAGGAGGTCGCGAAGGAATTCGCACCCCCTGAAGGCCGGCGAGGCTACAGCGCTGAACCCAACGCGGTGAACAAGGTCAAGAGGTGCTCGGCAACCCTCGCGCCGGTAACCCCGTGCCTCAGAACCCGCACCTCGAGCGTTTGCAAGCGCTGGCAGAGGCACAGGGTGTCAAACTCGCCGCTACCAACGTCCGTGGTCAGTACAACTAGTTCCTGACGATTGGCCGGTGAACCAATACTTGGCGATCCGAAACGCCGGTCGGGACCCCCTCGACATCTCCGCCACCTTGGCCAAGGTATAACGCCAAACCGAGCAGGATTACCGCCAGCATTTCGACGAAACGGAGACGTTCGCCGCCTTCTACGGGGAACTGCCTGTCGGTCGGGTCCGGTTGCTCCCGGGATCCGATCCCCACGTGCTGACCCTGGCGGCGATGATCGTCGATCCGGTCGCGCGGGGTACCGGTACCGGGGACCGTCTGGTGCAGATCGCGCTCGACTGGGCCCGTGCACATGACTGCCGGGCGGTCGAGCTCTGGGTACGTAGCAACAACTAGTTGTATGAGGCCGTGACGTTGGTGACGCCGGTGTGGAGGCGGCTGGCTGGGGGCCGGTTTCCGGCGGCGGAATGTGGTCGATGGTAGTTGTAGTGGACGTTCCAGATTCCGAGTGCGTCTGCGCGTTG
>NZ_JAMFLC010000058.1:0-9291 GCF_023501985.1 Nocardia sputi
GGCTGAGTACGCTGCGGCCTGCACCCACACCCACCACCCGGTGGACTGCGGGATCAACTGACAACTGACGAACAACCCGGGCTCTACTCCCGGGTGGTCGCATTATCGGGGACCGGCCACTGGCGAAGGCCTCGGCAGGATTGGCCCCTAGATCAGCGTGGGTCACCTTCTCCGGCCAGGGCCGGAACCACAGCTCCTGGGTGTTGGCCTGCAGCACCTCCAGCAGCCGGATGGCCGGCGAGGGCGTTCGATACCTCTGCAAGCATGTGCTCTCGCATAGCGGCGATGGTTTGCTCGACGTCGCGGGCAGCAGCGTCGGCGCTCATCTGCTGTATCACCTCGGGAGATACCAGCCCGTCGTCGCTGTATTCGCTCCGGTTCTGCTCGTTGTTGGTCGAAAGGATCAGGCGTGCCAGTACCTCGGAGCTAGCGGGGTCGGCTTCTGAGTCGATCGCCGCGTTCTCAAAGATCTCTCTGGTGAGCTGAGTAAGTGCGCGCGGAGGGACAAGGAAGTCTCCGTTACGGACACGCGGCATCAGCGTTTGAGCCCAGGGCGCGCCGGTCGACCGAAGAAACGCCAACTGGAACGGTTTGAACTTTTGCTCGTTCGTCATCGCGTCGTCGAGCTTCGACCACAGTTCAGAAACCGCTCGCACTGTCGAGGTCAGATCGACCTCACTGAGCAAGGTTGCGCGCTTCTCGGCCTCGATCGGCGACACCCCCGCGTCGGCACACATCAATACAAAGTGAGATTGCCCCTGTTTCCCGGACGGGTTGGGTGTGATGCTCACGCGGCTGTGTGAGTGGGGGTGTGGGTTCGTTCGTACTCTACGGGGCTGAGCATTCCGATCTTCGAGTGTGGCCTTGTCGGGTTGTAGAAGGATTCGATGTAGTCGAAGATCGCGTTCGCCAGTTCCTGACGCGTGGCCCATGCCTTTTGGTCGAGCAACTCCAATTGCATGGTGCCGAAGAAGCTTTCGACCATGCTGTTGTCGAAACAGTCCCCGATCGATCCCATCGAGCCGAGCAGTCCGGCCGCGCGGATGCGCTGCCCGAACGCCCAGCTGGTGTACTGCTCAGGTTCAACCGGTGGACGCAACACCCGAGGTCGCGGAGGGTGTTATGGGAAGGCCGTCGGACTGGATGCGGGAGGTCACCGGACGAACGCCGATGCGGTCGCCGGGGGCTCCAGGGATGCCGCGGGCGGTGGAGCGCCTGTTCTGGGACAAGATCGCCGAGGGCCTGCTTCCAGCGGAAGCTGGTGTAGCAGTGGGGGTATCGCCTGTCAAGGGCAGTCGATGGTTCCGTGATGCTGGCGGGATGTCACCGTATTCCTGGGCCAGGCCAGGCGGCCGTTACCTGTCTTTCGCCGAACGTGAGGAGATCGCGCTACTCAGGGTGCAGGGCAAGGGTGTGCGGCAGATCGCGCGGGCGCTGGGTCGCAGCCCGTCGACAATCTCTCGTGAGCTGCGGCGTAACGCCGCGACCCGCAGCGGCAAGCTCGACTACCGCGCCTCGGTCGCCCAGTGGAAAGCCGAACTGTTCGCCAGACGCCCGAAAACGGCGAAACTCGCTGATAACAAACAACTTCGGGACTACGTACAGCAGCGCCTAGCGGGGCGGATCACCGATGCGAAGGGCAGGGCCGCCGCCGGGCCGGCGACGGGAACCTGGACCGGCCGCAACAAACCGCACCGCTCGGACCGGCAATGGGTTCAGGCGTGGAGCCCGGAGCAGATCGCGCACCGACTGAAGATCGACTTCCCCGACGACAAGTCGATGCGGATCTGCCACGAGGCCATCTACCAGGCACTATACATCGCAGGACGCGGCGCCCTCGATCGGGAACTGATCCTGACTCTGCGAACCGGCCGGGCACTGCGCATGCTTCGAGCTCGGTCCAAACGCGTCGCCTGGGCCCACATCACGCCCGAGGTGCTGATCGGCAACCGGCCGGCCGAAGCCGAGAACCGCGCGAACCCGGGCCATTGGGAGGGTGATCTCATCATCGACACCGATCGCTCGGCGATCGGAACCCTCGTCGACCGGTCCACCCGGTTCACCGTCCTCGTCCACCTGCCCCGCGAGGATGGCTGGAGGGAGATGGCACCGGTCAAGAACGGTGCCGCGCTGAGCGGTTACGGGGCATCATCGATGAACAAAGCGCTTTCGGCGGCGTTGCGGAAGATCCCCGAGCCGATGCTCAAGTCTCTGACCTGGGACCGAGGTAAGGAGTTGTCGGCCCATGCGGAGTTGACATCGAATACCGGTGTCCCGGTCTTCTTCGCCGATCCGCACAGTCCATGGCAGCGCGGAACCAATGAGAACACGAACGGCCTTCTGCGCCAATTTTTTCCTAAGGGCACCGACCTGTCGCGGTGGACCGCTAAGGACCTCGCGGCCGTCGCATACACCCTCAACACGCGACCGCGGAAGGTCCTCGGGTGGCGCACGCCGACCGAGGCGATGGAACTACACCTACAATCCCTTCAACAACGAAATGTTGCGTCGACCAGTTGAATTCGCCCTGAGCGCCGTGGTCGGAATGGGCGATCGTTCGACCCGCGGGAGGTCGGCGCCGCCACCTGGCCATGTCCAACGCGTCGCAGACCAACTCGGCACGCAGATGATCTGCGATCGACCACCCGACGATCCTGCGGGAGAAAGCATCCAGCACGACCGCGCAGTACACCCAGCCCTGGTTGGTGCGGTGCTGGGTCACATCCATACACCACAGCCGGTCCGGGCCAGCTGCGCCGAACCGGCGGTTGACCAGGTCCGGATGTGGACTGGCCTGCCGATCCCGTGTCGTGCAACCTCGACGACGACGGAAGACCCCGGTCAGGCCAGCCTTGCGCATCAGCCGGGCCACGCGTTTACGACCCACCCGGATCCCTCGACCGAGCCGCAGCTCGGCATGCACCCGCGGAGCACCATAAGTACCGCGTGAAGCGGTGTGGATATCGTCGATCGTGGCGGCGAGTTCACGATCGGCGCAGGCACGCGCGGACTCACCGCGATGTTTCCATTCGTAGTACCCGGAGGTCGACACCCGCAGCACACGGCACGCCACCGTGACCGGGACGCCGGCTTCGGCCAATTCGGCGACCACCGGGAACACTATTTTGGGAGAACGTTCTCCCGCGCGAAGTAGGCCGCCGCCTTACGGAGCACCTCGTTCTCGAGTTCGAGCTGCCGAGTCTTGCGCCGCAGCTCGACCAGCTCCTTGCGTTCGGTGCTGGTCACGCCTTCACGTGCGCCCTCATCGATGTCGGCTCTTTTGAGCCAGTTCCGCAAGCACGACTCAGAAATCCCCAAGCCCTTCGCGACCTGACCGATCGGCCTGTCGCTGCTGCGGGCCAACTCGATCGCGCGCTGACGGAACTCCAGTGGGTGTGCTGGTGGCATCCAGACTCCTTTCGGAGGCGAGTATCTCGCCTCACTGTCGGTGTCCGGAAGACCGGGGCAACCTCAGAGTTCGAGGATCTCAGGATGCGTGTCGGTTCGAGGTTCTGCCGGGTCGAGACTCGCCGGACCGCGTCGAAGATGCTGGCTGGGATGGTGTCGGAGCTGCCGAACAAGGACTGTTGGACACTGGCCGAGCATGCCGGCGACACGAGTCCGGATGCGATGCAGCATCTGCTGTCGGCAGCGGGGGTCGACGAGGATGGGCTGCGAGATGACTGGCGCGACTATGTGCTCGAGCATCTCGGCAGCGCCGGGGCGGTCCTGGTGGTCGACGAGAGTGGCGACCTGAAGAAGGGCACCAAGACCGTCGGGGTGCAGCGCCAATACACCGGCACCGCTGGACGTATCGAGAATTCACAGGTCGCGGGATCCCGGTTACGCCACCGAGACCGGTCACGCGTTCCTCGACACCGAGCTGTACCTGCCGAAGCCTTGGACCACCGACCGCGCCCGCTGCGCCGAGGCCGGAGTTCCCGCCGACGTGAGCTTCGCCACCAAACCCGCGTTGGCGCGCAAGATGATCGTGCGCGCTCTCGACGCGGGAGTCGCCGCCGCCTGGGTCACCGGCGATGAGGTGTACGGCGCCGACCCCGCGCTGCGGGGCGCGCTCGAGAACCGCGGCGTCGGATACGTGGTGGCCATCGGCCCGCGACCGGCGCGTGAACACCGCCACCGGCCGCTACCGCGCCGACGAGCTCGCCGCCCGGGTGCCGCGCCGCGGCTGGCAACCCCTGTCGGCTGGTGATGGCGCGAAGGGTCCACGAGAGTACGACTGGGCCTGGATCGGCATCAGCGCCGACACCGACGACGCGGCGACCGGGCATCGGTGGCTTCTGATTCGCCGCAACCGAACCAGCGGCGAACTGGCCTATTACCGCTGCTACGCACCCGAACCCGTACCGCTGAGCGCGCTCGTGGCCGTGACCGGGCGCAGGTGGTCGATCGAGGCAAATTTTCAGACCGCCAAGGGCCTATATGCGGACTGGACCAGCACCAGGTCCGCCGATGGTCATCGTGGCGGCGCTGGACGATCCTAGCGATGCTGGCCCACGCCTTCCTCACCGCCCTCGCTATCACCGAACCGCCCCCGACCACCCCCGCCAGCGCTGGACAACCTGCCAAAACCACACTTATCGCGCTGACTCGCAACGAGATCCGACATCTCTTCGCCGTACTCGTCACCCGCCCCGCCCGCAGTATCGGGCATCGACTGGCCTGGTCCACATGGCGACGACGACACCAACACCACGCCCGCACCAGCCACTACCAACAACGATCCCACACCACACCATGAAAACGAAGTCCGGCTGGAGTACTAGATCGGCAGCCAGTGGCGAGTGAGCAATGTGCTGCAGATGAGATTCGAGGACGACGTTGCTACCATCAGCCTCGATGGTCGCGCACTCTTCGTACCGGAACTCCCGAGGGTCGTCCCTCGGTTCGATGTCAACTCTTTGCGGAAGGAAGACCCGGTTACGCAACATCGAACCCGCCGACCATGGGGCGTTCGTCCGGTTCGACCGGGCCTCGGCAGCATTGGGTGCATCGGCACCAGTGGGAGGACATCAGTTCTGGGCAACGCACAGGACGTCGGGAGCCGATCTACGCGGCGATCATCACTTCGCGATCGAGTCTCTGCGCAATCGGATGGTAGTAGGGTCCCTCTGTGTCTGCGAACTCGGTTCGAACGCAGGATTATTCAGTTACACCGTTGGCATCGCGCCCATGTTTCGGCGATGTGGCTACGCCACAGACTCGATCGTCGTACTGCTTGCACACATGTTCGGTGCATGCGGCTATCGCAAATGTGACATCTGGGTCTATGCTGGCAACCTCGGTTCCTTGGCGCTACATGGCGTCGTTGGTTTCCGCGAACTAGGGAGCGTCGCTGATACCGAGGTGCTTCGCGGCCACGTTCGATACATGATCAACATGAGTATTACCGCCGAGGAGTTCGCAGCGCGTCATCCTCATCCGATGCTTGGACATCCGTTCGATTCGGCACGGCGCGGGCTGCACTGGCGATCGCGGCGCGGACGTCATTGGCACATGAGGCAACGACTACCGATCTTCTGAGTTTAGCCCCATCTCTGTGAGACAGAGTCTTAGTCAGGGCCTCGATGTGTTGTGTCGGTGTGTATTTTGTGACAGGCGATGCTGGGACGAGGCCCGGCGGCTGCTCGCCGCGCGGGGTCTATCGCGGACGACCGTTTGCGTTGGGGCCCAAGCGTTGCCGCTCCCTCGGGTCAGCTGGCGCCGCGCACTCACCACGGCCGGGAATACCGCGTGGCGTGACGGCGGAAAAAGACGATTCAATCCTCTCGAGGAGTGGAGACTGCCGAACGAGCGGAGCGGTGTCAGCGCCAGCCGTGCACGAGGTAGCAGGGCGTGAGGGTTGTTGTCAGAGAGTAGCTCGGCTCGCCCAGGCTATAGCCGATGGATTGCGCAAACCGCCAGATACCAAACATTGCGGAGCACATCGGAAAGGCCTACAGAGGCCGCCCGATAGGCGCGGACGGGGACTGTGAACCATGAGTTTGGTGAAGGCCACACTTCGGCCGCCGCCCGGCTGAAATATGCCATGGACGGCACTGGTCTGGCCAAGGCGTACTACGAGGGCAGGGAGGACCAGCTCTCCGCGTTGGGCCTGAGATTGAATTGCGTGGTGCTGTGGAACACTGGCTACCTCGACCACGCCCTGAGTGTGCTGCGTGGACACGGCTACCCGGTGCCCGACGCCGACGTGGCGCGGCTGTCGGCGTTCATCCGCGCCCACCTCGGCCTGGAAGGGCACCACAGCTTCGTGCTGCCCGACCTGGACGGGCGGCCCTGGCCACTACGCGCCCCGGCCACCCCCGACGACCGGTGAGGCGATTCGGCCGAACCATGGACGAGGCCGTCCATCGCCTCACCGAGGCAACAAGGAAGGCGTGTACATGGCATGCAGGCAACACCAAATACGTCAGCGGCGAGCTTGAGCACGGAGTTGCTGAACGCATCCCTGACCTCGACAAGCATCTTGGAGACCAGGCTGCGCGGCACGAGTTGTCGCCGGATCCAGCATCCACCCACGATGAGCCTGCTGGCGAGCACAGACCGGATGCTCCCCTACTGGTCGCGGACGAACTGGGCAGGATGCTGGGCACCGAGGCGACATGGGGAAATATGGTTGAACCGGACGTTCGAGACGTGGGCACGCTCACCCGATGGGACCCCGCTACCACCGCTGAACCGGGATGTGGTGCTGTCCTGCTGGGACATGTTGTTGTGCGCCGGAGTCCGTTCCGGCGCACTCAAGCATGCCGACGTCCGTCGAATCTATGAGTGGTTTCCGCAAATTATTCCACGACGTTGCCGCATGACAAGGTCTCGACGACTAATGAGACTATTGGATGGGAAGAACGCTTCAAAGCAATGCTTGCGCCTCATGGATTGCAACCTTTCCCACCGGGTGATGGGCATCTCGGTCGACAGCCGCGGCGTGGAGACTTGGTAGTTTGGGCCGCGGAGGAGACCCGGTTGGCCCATGTTGCGGTTGCCACAGGACGCATGCTTGGCGAGGGCGTCGACAGATCACCCGAGGTGTACAGTTTCTGGCCGCCGCCAGGTCATTTCCACGTAGCTGAGAACGGTAGTCGATCGACTGTGGATGTTCTGAAGATGACATCCGTCAAAGAACTGACCGACTATATGGTCAATCCGCCGACCGGGTCCAACGCAGACCGGTTGACCTCGCCGGTAGTCAGTTTCGGGCGAGGTCCCTGGTAGATAGCGCGCTCGGGCCCGCTCCCGCGCCTCTGGCGTCACCGCCGACGACGGGCAGCGGGGTCGGTCTGAGCCTGCCAGCGGCACAGCGCCTCTGCCGATACCTTCGCTTACTCGGCCAGCAACCGTACCGAGGTGCGACCGGACAAGGCCATCAGCATCGGCGTGGACGCGCCGCTCTCGGCCGCGTGCGTCACGCTGGTGTATTCTCCCGCACCGCTCACCAACTTATAGATTGACCTGACCCCGGAGATATTGTCAGATCCTGTGGACGGGGGCGTTCGGCAGTAGCCGCTGTCAGCGGAGTTCGGTCCAGGTGAAGGGGTCCTGCCGGCCTGGTCGATCATCCATCCAACCGGTGAAGGCCGCCAGGACCGCGTCGCGGGAGTCTGTGGTGGTCTGGAAATGGTCGTGTGGGCTGCCGTTGCGGTATGCGGCGCGGCCGAGATCACCGGCGGCGACGTGCGGGCCGCTGTCGGCGAACCCGCGCACACGACGTCCGACGCTAGCTGTCCGCGCGTCGCAGTCGAGATCTATGTGGAGACATCCGACATGCCGATCGCGGGTGGGCGCTGGCTGATCGGAGCAGACTCGATCGTCATCTACGAGCGTCCACCGGGGTGAAGGTGGCATCCACCGTTCCGGCAGCCCTCCTTCGGAACTCACCGTCGTGGAAGCGCGTGTCCGACACCGGCCAGCGGTCAGGGACGGGGTGCCGGAGGGACCCGCGTGATAGGGCGAAAGCTGGCCGGGCGGCACAATCGCTCGAAGCGACCGAGGGGACGGCGGGGATGACGATGGCGGCGAGGATGCAGCACGGGAGCACGAAACCGGCCGGGATGTCGTCGATGGCCGGCAGGGTGGCCCAGGCGAAGTCGTATTCGCGTTCACCCCTGACTCCCTGGCCGGCCGAGACCCGGTGCCATGCTTCGGCGGGGGCGCGGCTGATCAGGGTATCGACTCTTCGGCGGCCATCGACGTCGGTGATGGTGTGCCTCACCGGCACCTCCACTACGTAAGGCATTCGGTTCGACTCCAGGAACGCCCGGAATCTGCCGTCACGTCCGTAGGCGGAATCGGCGGTCACCCACCCGGCGGTCACGCCCGCGGCCAGCGCCCGGCCGATCATCGCTTCAGCCAACCGTGGCTTGGTCAAGACTCCTCGGGTCCAACGGTTCTCGGGCACACCGGCGTCAGCGCAACGGTCGCGGTCTGCGATCCATGCCTGCGGCAGAGACAACTCACGGTCGATCAACGCCCGGCCCGAGCCGATCGGCATAAGCGAGGAACACACCCAGTTGACAGTTCTCGATCCTGCCCGCGGTGCCCGAGTACTGCCGTTGCACCCCAGCCGAGCGCAGTCCCTTCTTCACAAACCCCGTCTCATCGACCACCAGCACCCCATCGGGTGAAGCCAGCGCCTCGACCACATACGAGCGGACCTGATCGCGCACCTCATCGGCGCTCCACCGCGCACGGTTGAGCAGATGCTGACACCCATCCGGACTCACCGCTCCCGCCGCCTCGGCCAGCTGCCAGGAGTTCTTCCGCTCCACCGGCGCCAGCAACCCCGTCACATACGCCCTCGCCCACCCCCCCGCGGCCCCGCCCGCCCGAACGCCCCCGCAACACGAGCGAACACATCATCCAGACTCGCCCGCCACACCGCAATATCCTGCGGCACAACATCTTCCAACACACCAACAACCTACAGGTAACGAACTACAACTGTCGTGTTAGCGGGGACTGTAAATACAACGGCTCTGTCCCACTTTCGGTGGTGATGTCGCCGTGACGGCACGATGTTGCGGTGTGCGAGGTGAATGTTTCTGCCGCCGTGGCATTTTCGGGTTTGTCGCCGTTGGTGGTGGAGGAAGTGGTTGATGAGGGTGAGCAGGTCGCGGTGCGGGCCCGGACGCCCGGCGGTCCGGCTATCTGACCAGGTTGCGGAGCCGAGTCCGCACGGGTGCACGGGTACTACCTGCGGACGGTGGCGGACGTGCCGCTCGACGGACGCCCTGTGGTCGTGCGGGTCCGGGTCCGGCGGCTTGTTTGCCC
>NZ_JAMFLC010000059.1:0-6227 GCF_023501985.1 Nocardia sputi
CGTGTCGGGTGGGCAGGCGAAGTCGGATGATATTGCCGGTGCGATCAATCGGTTGACCAAGCAGTATCTGTACAACATCGCGGGTAGGAATTACACACCACCCAAAACCGGCACCCCCGCGGCGTCCTCGGCCGTGCAGCGGGCGATCCAGATCGCCGCCGGCGAACTCGGCGTCAGCGAGTACGCCGAGGATCGCGTGAACCGGCCGTACAACATCAACGACGCATGGTGTGCCTCTTTCGCCACCTGGGCCTGGAGGCAAGCGGGTATCAACGTGCCTTGGTCCAACAAGAATCATGTGCGAAGCATCTGGTCCGATGCGCAACGTATGGGCCTCGCCGGCAGCTCATCCAGCGCGCGACCCGGTGACCTCGTGATTCTCAACGGCGGCGGTCACATCGGCATGGTGGTGGCGCGTAATGGCAACACCATCACCACCATCGAGGGCAACTCCAGTGATGCGGTACGCCGGCGAACCTACAACCTCGGCGCCAGCGGCATGGTCGGCGTCGTCCACCCACCAGGCTGACTCACCCGCGCCCGGCCTTCAGTCGAGCGGCCGAGATTTCCGCGCCGCCCACCGAGTCCAGCGGCCGCCGGCGGTCACTACTGGGATGACGCGGGATCAGACACCTCTCGCGCGATGATCTTCATACACGGAGAACTCCGCCAAGAGTTTCTCGTCCGGAGCGAGTTCCGAGCGCCGATCGGAACCCAGCCGACGCTCGACGGCGAAAGCCAACGCCTGCGCCACCGAGGTGAGCGCAGTCAGGGAAGGCAGATCCGACAGCCCACCTGTCTCGGCATAGAAGGTCAGATCGGCGATACGCGCCAGCGGCGAAGACGGCCCATCCGTGAAAGCGATGGTGGTCGCGCCACGTCCGCGAGCCCATTCCACCGCCTGCACCGTGTCGCGCGCGTACCGGTGAATGGATACCGCGACCAGGGTGTCGCCCGCACCGATATCGCCCAATTCATCGACGAAAAGGCCTGCGGCGGCCTTGATTTGCCTGACCCCCGGCCGGATCGCTCGCAACAGATAGGCCACCTGATAGGCCACCGACAGCGAGACACGCAAGCCCACCACATGCACCGTCTCGGCTGAAATCACCGCGTGTACCGCCCGCTCCCAGTCGTCCCGATCGATCCGGTCGAACGCACGTGCCACATTGGCGGTGTCGTGTTCTAACACGGTGCTGAGGAACTGGTCACGTGAGGTCGGTTCGGCGGCGCGCTCACGATGCACGTTCGCTTCGGCGGCGAGCTGCCTGCGGCAGAGCCGGACCAGGTCCGGGTATCCCGACAGACCGAGCATGGTCGCGAACCGCACCAGCGACGACCGATGCACCCCGGCCAACTGCGCGCTCTCGCCGATGCTGCGAAAAGCGGTGCCCTCCGGGTCGTCGAGCACCAGCCGGGCGATCCGCTGCTGCCCCTCGGCGAGATCAGGAAATCGCTGTTGCAACAGCCCACGCAATTCCCGGTAACTGCTGGGTGCCTCGCTGGCCACGTGTGCCCTACCGGAAAGCCACGTGGGCGCTCTGCCGATCCATTCGTTCGATATTGCCCGCGACGGCTTCGTCCACACCACCGATCGGCGAATATTGTCAGTCTGCACACACCTGCGCCTAGGGATCCCATGGGTCCGGCCCCGTGTCCGGGTCGAAACTGTCGAGGTTGGATATCCTCCTGGTCGACCGCATCAGCAGCCGCCGGTTGGCCTCGCTCTGGTCGTTGAAATAGTTCTGTGCGGCGTCCTGATGCTGCAGCGCCAGTTGTCGCCCGATGTGCTGGCGCACGTCTCGCCCGGCGGCGCGCCAATCGTCGGGTGTGATCGTTCCGAGTCGCTGTTCATCGTCTACTGCCGCCATCACCCGCTGCACGAACGGATGATTGTCGGGTACCGCGTTCATCGGCGCGATAGAGTGGCGCACGAAGTTGTCGGCCGCCACCACCGCCTGCGCCGCGAACGCGGGATGCGCTGGGATGCCTACGTGGCTCTCCACGGCACGGGCCGCGGCGACGGCTTTCTGCAACGGCGCGAAGCCGAACGGATTCTGCGACATACTGGCCTTCTGCACCGCCGCCGCACGCTGGGCGTCGACCACCTGCTGATCAGTGGCGTTCATCGCGCGCAGTATCGGCGCGATCATCGAGTCCGGCACCTTGCTGTCGCCGAGCCCGTCGAGTACATTCGCGACCCCGAGGGCGGAATTGATTCCGCCGTCCACGCCCTGCAACCGTCCAGCGGCTTTGAAGCGCCAGTTCGCCCGAGCGGCATTGTTGTACTCGTGCATCTGCCGCAGCATCGGGGAGGTGACGAAACTGTCGAGTTCCTTCCGCTTCTTCCGGCGGGAGAGCGGGCTCAACGGGTTCGGGGTGGCCGCAAGCAGCCAGGCGGTCATCGGCGACATGTTGATCGTGTTCAGCGCGGACATCCCGGCGACCAACCCGCGACCGCGCATCGCGCCCGCGGCCTGCGCACCACCCATGCCGAGTGCCGTTGCCGCCCCTCCTCCGCCGACGGGCGGCGGTCCTTGGACAGCCGAGGCAAATCGGTTCGCCACCCAATCGTTTCCGCTGCTCAGGCTCAGATCGAGTTTGCGAAGCTGGGAGATCCCGATGATCTCGACGGCGCCCGCGACGATGATCACTGCCATGACCTGCCCACGGGCCTGCTGGAAGAGGTTGCCGAGGAACAGGACATAAATGCCGAGAAATATGGTGTAGGCGGCCATGCGCGCGGCGGCGATGAATCCATCCACGATATTGCGGACCAGAAACGTCTGCGTCGGCCCGTACACGAAGCCACCCGCGGCGAATCCGAAGATCGTCATGAAACCGTGGTAGACCGCATCCATCGCCGCCTTCATGACCCTGATGCCGAGATACGCCGCGAACAGCAGCAGGATGCCGCCGCACAGCAGCAGCAGTAACCCGGTGGCCACCTGGCCCATGCTCGGATTACTGGCCTTGGCGTAGGCGGCCGCGTCGCCGCAGCTCTTCAGGCCGTTGCGCACGCGGTCGTCGTCACCGGACCGGACGCCCGCC
Organism: Nocardia sputi; assembly: GCF_023501985.1. Classification (NCBI taxonomy): domain Bacteria; kingdom Bacillati; phylum Actinomycetota; class Actinomycetes; order Mycobacteriales; family Nocardiaceae; genus Nocardia; species Nocardia sputi. Next base: position 3,052 of record NZ_JAMFLC010000059.1, read on the forward strand.
GACCACGCGGCGCTGCACGACGGGTTCTCATCCAGGACATGCCCGAAGTTCCACACCTGCAGCGGACGCCGCGCGAAATCGTCGGCCAGCGTCTCCTGCATCGTCGGGAGCAACTGGGACGGGTTCGGGCTTTCGTTGCCGTGCAATCCCGCGGCCACCGAGATGCCCAGATCACGGCCCTGCGCCAGCAGGCCGCGCGAGGACAGCACCTCCGAAAGCGGCTCGGCTAGGAAAACCGGGCCGAGCACCGCGACCGTCACCATCGTCACAACCTGCACCGCGGCCTTGGCGTGGTATCCGCGCACGATGAACCAGCCGACGAAGAACGCGCCGATGGCCGCCGCGGTCACCAGCACGACCGGCGTCGCGATCTGGCCGGTCAGAGCGTCGCCTACCCCCCGCAGCGCCGTTGCGAACCAGTCCATCCAACGGAAGCTCAGCGCGTAGCCGATCAGCCAGATGGCCGACGTCACGATGGCCAGGTAGCCGATGAACTCCAGCCCGAGAATCGCCCACAGAATGGTGGCACCTGGATCGAGTGGACCCCCTCGATCGGTGGCGAAGGTGTAGCTGGACAGCGGAACACCTGAGGAGTCGCGGATATTCATCCAGCTGAGGCCATCGATCTGGGAAGTCCCCGCCGTGGCGGCTGTGTTCTGGGCCGATGCGACCGCGCCCAGCAGACCGGGAAAGGCGACGAAGCCGACGAGGATCACGAGAAGCCCCGCGACTCGGCGGCGACGAGACCGATCACCGAGCCGGGCGCGCGCCCACGCAGCGACGCCGCCGGGACAGCGACCTTCCGGATCATCCGATTCGCGTTCCGGTCGTGCCGACCGGCTTCGCGGGGAACGCGCGACCATGGACTCCAGCATGGCGCAACAATTGTTGCGCATCAACCTCTTAGCGCAACGCTCTGTTCATCTTTCGGACATCTTCCGGAATTCCCGGGCAGTGAACAGGAAAGAACTTCAAAGCGCGAGTTTCACACTGCGGCAATTGAATTGAACAAATGACCACTGCGCAGCACTGACTCGGATCTCGGAAGCGACCCGCTGCCCGTGCGGGCCTACTCCGGAACGAGCTCGGCTCACAACCGACCTCAATACCCCACGTACGAACCTCCGCCGCGCATCTGGACAATACCCGGCACATTGCTCACCGACCCATAGCGTTCGATGGCATAGCGCACGCCGGCGACGATGTTGTCCACCGGGTTCCAAATATCCTTGTGTCCCGGAAGGGAATACGCGTTGAACGTCGGATCGATGGTCTGCATAAGACCTTTGGACGGAATCCCGGCCGCGGCGTTGCTGTCCCAGAGATTGATCGCGTTCGGATTTCCACCGGACTCGTGCTGGATGATTGCCGCGATATCGGCCGGATCGATCTGACGCGTGTCGTAGCCGTGCTGCCGCAACACATGCAGCGCTTCGTTGATCCACTGCCCCTGTTGCCCCGACGGCCGCGTGCGCGGCGGGCCGCCGCTGGGACCGCGTGTTCCCGGGTGTGTCGCGCCGCGTGGCCTGCGCGGCCGGACGGGACCCGATTCCCGCAGGTAGTTATCGGCGAGGGCGGCCACCCGCGCCGCGGTGAACACGGCGGATGCCTGCCCCTGACCGAGGACGGTTCCCGCGCGCTGTAGGGCGGTGTCCAAGGTGGAGATGACCAGCTGCCTGCTCGCGGCGGCGTCCTGGATGGTGCCCAGCGCGGTCAGAGCCGTGTTCACCTCGGCGATTATCGCTCCGATCGCAGCCCGTCCGTGCGTGGTGCTGTCGACCGCGCCGCCGAGGATGCGTTCGAGCTCGGCGTTCATCGACTGCGTCGCGTCGCCGTGCCGTGCCCGGTTCTGATTGCTCATTGCGTACTGAGAGCCCAGCGCGCCGTCCCACACTACGGGCCCGCTCGGCCGACCAGCCGGGATGTCTGGCGGCGCGTACGCCTGCCCTGTCGTCGCGGTCGGCGCTCCGTCACCGTATTGGACCGCAATAGCCGCGAGTGCACCCATCGCCGCAGCCGCCATCGGCGTAGACGCGCCTGCCCCGGCGAATGCGTCCGAGCGCGGCGCTGCTCCCGATCCGGAAGCAGTGGAGGAGTTTTCGATGGCCGCGGGATGATTCTGGCTTCGTGGCTGCGCCGCAGCGGCGGGCGCCGTCGACGCGGGCGCACCGGTCAGCGGCGGCGCTGCCGGAGCCGTTCCTCCCCTCGCCGACGACTTGACCGGACGCCGAGGTGACGACGTGGTGGTCGCCCGGAAGTCACGTGTACCGGTGGGATCGTCGGATTCCGGCTCCGAAGGGGTTCGGTTCGTCGGCGCCATCAGTACTCCGTACCGACCTGGGCACTGAGCAAGCGCGGAACCGCGAGCTCGGCAGCGTGAATGCCGGTGCGGCAGGTATCGGCGGCCCCTGACATCGGTGTGGCAACCTCCGTCGATTCGCTGGCCCATGTCACGTGTCGCGCTGTGCACGCACCCCACGGAGGGCCTCGCGCTGAGGCCCTCTCCCGCAACGTATCCGGAGCTTAGCCCAGTTTCCGAGGCTTTCTCACACAGCACGTTCCCGGAGGCGGGCATATCCCCTGAGGCCGGCTCGAGCGCCGCGAACGGCTAGACGGCTACATTGCGCATGGCCGCCGCGACACTGTTGGCATAGGCGATACGTTGCCCTCGCGCCGCTCCGTCGCTTCTTTCGTAATATCGATCGAACACCGCCGCCGCGGCAGCGGGCGTTTGCGCACCCCGGAGATGTCCGTAGGCGGAGGATTCATTGGTCCGCAGTTCGTACATCATGAAATCGACCTGGACCTTCCAGTCGCTGACCGGCTTACCCTGCGCGGCGGCGTAACGCTCGAGGTTCTTCCGTCGGCCGCCCAGCCACTGGCACAGACCGATCGCGCCCTCGCGCGCGTTGTACGCGCCGGTGTTGAAGCCCGACTCGACCTTCATGTTGCCCACGATCCCCGCCGCCTGCGCGGGTGTGAGCCCGTATTTGGAGACGAGGTACCGGTAGATGTCCGCGGGCTGGGGATTCGAGCCTCCTGGGAGGTTGTCCGTTCCGGGGGTGCCGGTTTTGGGTGGTGTGTAATTCCTACCCGCGATGTTGTACAGATACTGCTTGGTCAACCGATTGATCGCACCGGCAATATCATCCGACTTCGCCTGCCCACCCGACACG
>NZ_JAMFLC010000060.1:0-5880 GCF_023501985.1 Nocardia sputi
GATCGGCCACCACCACCGACCCCACACCCGTCACAAACCCGAAAACCCGATCACCAGGCACCAACCCCGACACACCCGCACCCACCTCCACCACCACACCAGCACCCTCCACACCCAACACAGCGTCCGGGTCGGGGTAGGTGCCGAGCGCGACGAGTACGTCCCGGAAGTTCAGGCCCACTGCCTTCACGCGCACGCGCACCTGCCCCGGAGCCAGCGGCGTCCAGGCGTCCGGAAGTTCGCGCAGGCCGAAATTCTCCGGGCTCAACGTGCCTTTCCCGATCGGCGCGAGTCGCCATTCCCGGCGGTCGTAGGACGCGGCGGTGCCCAGAAGCTCCGCGTCGCGCAGGCGGGCGGCGCCCGCATGCCCGGCGCGCTGGAGTCGCGGTGCGTGGGGGACGCCGCCGCGGACGGCGAGTTGAGCTTCGGTGTCCAGCGTCAGCGCCAGTACGACACTCTGCCGCAGATGATTCCATTCATCGACGTCGACGAGGACGACCCGGTCCGGGTGCTCGCTCTGGGCGGTGCGCAGCAACCCCCACGCCGCGGCCGCGGCCGGATCCACTGGCTCACCGGCATGGACCGCCACCGCCCGCCGGGTCACCACGACAACTCGGCTGTCCCGGTCCAGTAGGTCCCGCACCCGCGCCGTAACCGCGGTCACCACCGTCCGCACGGTAGCGGGCATGTCGCCGTCGCCGACCTCGTGCTGGAGGCGGACCACCGTCGCGACCCGCCCCGCGACGTACACGGTCTCGAGGTCACCGGCAACGTCCCAGTCGCCGGCGGCGCCCGGCTCGAGGGCAGGCACGGCGATCCAGTCGAGTCCGTAGCCGACGGCGCGGTGCCCTACCGCAAAGGCCTCGGCCGAGAGGCTACGTAGCATCAGCGCACCGATCTCGGCCACCGGCCGCCCCGAGGTGTCGGTGAGCGTCACCGCGATCCGCGTGTCCTCCGCCGCCGAGCCGGACACGGCGGCATGGACCCGCACCGTGGTCGCTCCCGTCGCATACAACCTGACGTTCTCCCACGAGAAAGGCACAGCCACCGCACCGGCCACCGGTTCGGACGTCAGCCCGCCCAGCAGGATGGAGTGCAGCGCCGCGTCCAGCAGCGCCGGATGCACTCCGTACCCGTCGACCTCTGCTCGAGCGGATTCGGGCAGCACGACCTCGGCGAAGACTTCACCGCCGCCGCGCCACAGCGCGGTCAGTCCCCGGAAAGCCGGACCGTACTCGTAGCCCAGTCCGGCCAGATCCGCGTAGGCGCCGGTGAGTTCCCGCGCGGTCGCGTCGGCCGGGGGCCAACTCGCTGCCACCGTGGCGGCCGACCGGCCGCCCGTCCGCGCGGTCACCGTCGCACTCACGTGACGAACCCATTGAGCGGAGTCGGCCCCGGGCTCCGCACCGTCGCGCGACCGCGAATACACCGCGACTGCCCGAGCACCGGATTCATCCAGCCCACCGGCGACCACCCGCAGATCGACCGCGCCCGTCGATGGCATCGGCAGGGGCGCCTCGATCACCAGCTCCGACACCGCGGGGCATGCCACGGCCGCACCCACGTGCAGGACGAGTTCGACGAAGGCGGCGCCGGGGAACACGACCGCTCCGCCGACCGCGTGATCGGCCAGCCACGGATGTTCCGCTCCGGACAGTCGGCCGGTGAACACGACATCCGGCGAATCCGGCAACCGCACCAGAGCGCCCAGCAGCGGATGGCCCGCGTCGTCCAGACCCGAGCGCGATACATCCGACACGCGTACCGGGGGCAACCAGTACCGCTGCTGCTCGAACGCGTAGGTCGGCAGCGGCACCCGCTCGATCGCGCGGCCCGCGAACAGCGGCGTCCAGTCCACCGGCACCCCTCCGGCGCCGGCTTGCGCCAGCGCGGTCACGAACCGATCGGCCTCGTCGGTCGAGCGTCGAGCGGCCGCGACGACGATCGACTCCGCTTCCGTGGCCGGCGTTTCGGCGAGACACTGCCGAACCATGGCGGCCAGTACGGCATCCGGGCCGACCTCCAAGAACCGCCGGACGCCGTCCTCGATCAGGGTGGCGATCCCCGGTGCGAACCGGACACACCCGCGTACCTGGGCGACCCAGTAGTCGGGGTCGGTCAGTTCGGCGTCGACCAAGGCGCCGGACACGTTCGACACGATCGGGACGGCCGGCCGATGGTAGGTCAAACCTCGCGCCACTCCGCGGAACTCGTCGAGCATCGGCTCCATCGATGCCGAATGGAACGCATGGCTCACCCGCAGTCGCGAGGTCTGCGCATTCGCCGTGGCCAGACGATCGGCGATCGCGTCGATCACGGTGGCCGCACCGGACAACACCACCGATCCCGGACCGTTCACCGCGGCGATCGACACCCGACCGCCGAATTCGTCGAGCAGGTTCACCGCCTGTTCCTCGGGTATCGCCGCGGCCAGCATCGCGCCGTCGCCGGGTAGCGCGCCCATCAACCGTCCGCGCGCCACCACCAGCGCGCACGCATCCGGTAGCGACCACACTCCGGCGAGATACGCGGCGGTCAGCTCGCCGATCGAATGTCCGATGAGCGCGTCCGGAACGACGCCGAACGATTCCAGCAGCCGGAACAGCGCTACCTCGAACGCGAACAAGGCGGGCTGGGTGAACTCGGTCCGATCCAACAGCCGCGCACCGTCCGGGTCGAAGACCAGCTCTCGCAGCGAACGGCCGAGCAGCGGATCGATATGGGTGCACATCTCGTCGAAGGCCGTGGCGAACACACCGAAAGCCGTGTACAGACCGGCGCCCATCCCGGCACGTTGCGCGCCCTGACCGGTGAACAGGAACGCCGTCCGGCCTGCCGTATTCGACTTCGCCGCGATCGCGCCCGTGCTACCGGCGGCCAATTCGGCCAGCCCGGTCAGCAGTTCGTCTCGGTCACGTCCGACGACAGCGCCACGCCACGGCAGCTGTGCGCGGGAGGTGATCAGCGCGTGAGCTGTGTCCCAGGGTCCGGCGTCGGGATGGTGGATCGCCCACTCCCGTAGCCGCTCGGCCTGCGCCCGCAGGCCGGACTCGGAATCGGCCGACACCAGCCAGGGCACGACCGTCTCGATACGGCGCCCGGGAGCGGGCACGACCGATGACGGCGCAGCCGCGGGCGCCTCTTCGAGGATGGCATGTGCGTTGGTGCCGCTGACACCGAACGACGACACGCCGGCCCGCCGGACGCGCTTCCCGGCGGGCCACGCCTGGGCTTCGGTCAGCAGCCGAACGTTGCCCGCCGACCAGTCCACATGGGGGCTCGGCTCGTCCGCGTGCAGTGTCTTCGGCAGGGTTTCGTGCCGCAACGCCTGCACCATCTTGATCACACCACCGACACCCGCGGCGGCGATGGTGTGGCCGAGATTGGATTTGACCGACCCGATGAACAGCGGGCGACCGGCACGATCACGCCCGTAGGCATTGATCAGGGCCCGGGCCTCGATCGGATCGCCCAATGTCGTACCGGTGCCGTGCGCCTCGACCGCGTCCACATCCGTCGGCGTCAACCCCGCGTCGGCCAGCGCCGCCGCGATCACCCGTTCCTGTGACGGACCGTTCGGCGCGGTCAGGCCGTTGCTCGCACCGTCCTGATTGATCGCGCTACCGCGCACGAGAGCCAGAACAGTGTGTCCGAGGCGCTGGGCGTCGGAGAGCCGTTCGAGTACGAGCACCCCGACGCCCTCGGCGAAACCGACGCCGTCGGCGTCGGCGGAGAACGACTTACAGCGTCCATCGGGCGCCAGGCCGCGCTGCCGGGCGAAATCGACGTAGAGGTATGGACTGGCCGCGACCGTCACACCGCTCGCCAGTGCCAGCGAGGTCTCTCCCTGGCGCAGCGCGCGGGTGGCCTGGTGCAGGGCGACCAGCGACGACGAGCACGCGGTATCCACGGTGACGGCCGGACCTTCGAAGCCGAAAACGTAGGCCACCCGGCCGGAGACCACACTGTGCGTGGTGCCGGTGAGACGGTAGCCCTCCAGTTCTCCGGTGATCCGCTCGCTGTAGCCGGATGAGCACGCTCCGGCGAAGACGCCGGTATCGCTGCCACGCAACGCGACCGGGTCGATACCGGCATTCTCCAGGGCCTCCCAGGTCGCTTCCAGCAGCAGGCGCTGCTGGGGGTCCATGGCGGACGCCTCCCGGGGACCGATGCCGAAGAAGCCGGCATCGAAATCCGCCGCGCCGGAGAGGAATCCGCCGCGCCGGGTGTAGGAGGTACCCGGTTTGTCCGGGTCCGCATCGAACAGTCGCTCGAGATCCCAGCCGCGGTCGGTGGGAAAATCTGTGCTCGCGTCCGTGCCGGAGGCCAGCAATTCCCAGAGACTCTCCGGTGAGGTGACTCCGCCGGGGAAGCGGCAGCTCATGCCTACAATGGCGATCGGGTCATCCACCACACGCTCCGGGCGCGGAGCCCGCTCGGCGGATTCGTCCGCAGTGGTCGGCACCGCCAGGGAGCGCACCAGCTTCGCCATCGCGGTGGCGGTCGGGTGGTCGAAGACCAGTGTCGACGGCAGCTGGAGCCCGGTGGCTTCCGACAGCCTGTTGCGGAATTCCATGACGCCGAGCGAGTCGAATCCGATATCTCGGAACGGTTTGTCCGCCGGGATCGATTCGATGCCGGTATGCCCCAGCACCGCCGCGGCCTGGGCGCGGATGAGGTCGAGGACGACGCGATCCTGCTCGGCAGCCGAACGACCCGCCAGTCGCGCGGCCAGCTCCGGACGCTGCGCCACGTCACCGGCGACCCGGCGGCGGGACGGCCGTACCAAACCGCGCATCAGGGCACGGGGTACCGTTTCCGCCAGCGCGTCGCGGTCGACGCGGACAGCCACGAACGCCGATGCGCCCCCCGCGAGTGCGGAGTCGAACAGTGCCATACCCTCCCGCTCGCCCAGCGGCGGGAAGCCCTCCCGCCGCAACCGAGCGATATCGGCTCGGCCGAGTGCCCCGGTCATGCCGGTGCTCTGCTGCCACAACCCCCACGCGATCGAGGTCGCGGGCAGACCGGTCACGTGCCGGTGGTGTGCCAGCGCGTCGAGGAACGTATTGGCCGCGGCGTAATTGGCCTGGCCCGCGTTGCCGATCACGCCCGCGATCGAGGAGTACAGCACGAACATCGACAGATCCAGATGCCGTGTCGCCTCGTGCAGGTTCCACGCCGCGTCCACCTTCGGCCGCAACACCTGCTCGATCCGCTCCGCCGTCAGAGCGGTGAACAAGCCATCGGCCAGCACCCCCGCAGCGTGGACGACGCCGGTCAGTGGATGCTCGGACGGGATCGCCGCGAGCGTCTTCTCGAGGGCGTTCCTGTCCGCGGCGTCACAGGCGACCACGTCCACGTGCGCACCGAGTGCGTCGAGCTCGTCACGCAGTTCCCTCACACCGGGCGTATCCGGGCCGCGTCTGCTGGCCAATATCAGCCTTCGGATCCCGTACTCGGTGACCAGATGCCGAGCGGCCAACGCACCCAATCCTCCGGTGCCACCGGTGATCAGCACCGTGCCCTCAGGCGACAGCGGCGTCGGCACGGTGAGCACGTTCTTCCCGATATGCCGCGCCTGACTCATGAACCGCAACGCTTCCGGCGCCTGCCGCAAATCCCATGCGGTGAGCGGGGACTGCGTCAAGATTCCGGCCTCGAACAGCTCTACGACCGATGTCAGGATCTCCCTCAGTCGATCCGGGGCCACCTCCAACAGGACGAAACTCTGGTACCGCACCCCTGGATGGACAGCGGCTACTTGCTGGGGGTCGCGGCGATCCAGCAACCCCATCTCCACGAACCGTCCACCCGGCCGCAGCAACCGCAGCGAGGCATCCACGAATTCCCCCGCCAGCGAATCCAGCACCACATCCACAC
>NZ_JAMFLC010000061.1:0-5305 GCF_023501985.1 Nocardia sputi
GAAGGATGTTCCGGCGGTGTCCTACTCTCCCACACCCTGTCGAGTGCAGTACCATCGGCGCTGGCAGGCTTAGCTTCCGGGTTCGGAATGGGACCGGGCGTTTCCCTACCGCTATGGCCGCCGTAACTCTATGAAACTATCCACACACCCCCGCGCGCTCCCACCCACCAACCCCACCCCGGTAAAGAAGGGGGGTTCATGGGAAAAAGCCGGGGTATCTGTGTGTTGTTTCAGATACCGCACAGTGGACGCGTAGCAACCTTTGTCAGTAAGTCCTCGGCCGATTAGTACCGGTCACCTCCACACGTTACCGTGCTTCCAGTTCCGGCCTATCAACCCCATGGTCTATAGGGGGCCTTAACCACTCGAAGGTGGTGAGAAACCTCATCTTGGAACAGGCTTCCCGCTTAGATGCTTTCAGCGGTTATCCCTTCCGAACGTAGCCAACCAGCAGTGCCCTTGGCAGGACAACTGGCACACCAGAGGTTCGTCCGTCCCGGTCCTCTCGTACTAGGGACAGCCTTCCTCAAGTTTCTGACGCGCGCGGCGGATAGAGACCGAACTGTCTCACGACGTTCTAAACCCAGCTCGCGTGCCGCTTTAATGGGCGAACAGCCCAACCCTTGGGACCTACTCCAGCCCCAGGATGCGACGAGCCGACATCGAGGTGCCAAACCATCCCGTCGATATGGACTCTTGGGGAAGATCAGCCTGTTATCCCCGGGGTACCTTTTATCCGTTGAGCGACACCGCTTCCACATGCCGGTGCCGGATCACTAGTCCCGACTTTCGTCCCTGCTCGACCCGTCAGTCTCACAGTCAAGCTCCCTTGTGCACTTGCACTCGACACCTGATTGCCAACCAGGCTGAGGGAACCTTTGGGCGCCTCCGTTACATTTTGGGAGGCAACCGCCCCAGTTAAACTACCCACCAGGCACTGTCCCTGAACCCGATCAGGGTCCGAGGTTAGAAGTCCAATACGACCAGAGTGGTATTTCAACGACGACTCCACGAACACTGGCGTGCCCGCTTCACAGTCTCCCACCTATCCTACACAAACCGTACCGAACACCAATACCAAGCTATAGTGAAGGTCCCGGGGTCTTTTCGTCCTGCCGCGCGTAACGAGCATCTTTACTCGTAATGCAATTTCGCCGAGTCTGTGGTTGAGACAGCAGAGAAGTCGTTACGCCATTCGTGCAGGTCGGAACTTACCCGACAAGGAATTTCGCTACCTTAGGATGGTTATAGTTACCACCGCCGTTTACCGGGGCTTAAATTCTCAGCTTCGCGTCCGAAAACGCTAACCGGTCCTCTTAACCTTCCGGCACCGGGCAGGCGTCAGTCCGTATACATCGTCTTACGACTTCGCACGGACCTGTGTTTTTAGTAAACAGTCGCTTCTCTCTGGTCTCTGCGACCACACCCAGCTCGGAGAGCAAATCTCGTCACCAGACGTGGTCCCCCTTCTCCCGAAGTTACGGGGGCATTTTGCCGAGTTCCTTAACCACAGTTCTCTCGATCGCCTCGGTATTCTCTACCTGACCACCTGTGTCGGTTTGGGGTACGGGCCGTGTACCAACTCACTAGAGGCTTTTCTCGGCAGCATAGGATCACTGAATTCGCCTCAATCGGCTACGCATCACCTCTCAGGCACATGAATGGCGGATTTGCCTACCACTCGCCCTACAGGCTTACACCAGGTACTCCATCACCTGGCCCAGCTACCTTCCTGCGTCACCCCATCGCTTGACTACTACACCCAGGGTCTCGTGCATCCCCTTCCGGCTTCCCGAAGGAAGTCCATCCGGTTCAGGACGATTAGCACAGATGACTCGCCATTGGGCGCGGATACACGGGTACGGGAATATCAACCCGTTGTCCATCGACTACGCCTGTCGGCCTCGCCTTAGGTCCCGACTCACCCTGGGCGGATTAACCTGGCCCAGGAACCCTTGGTCATTCGGCGGACGAGTTTCTCACTCGTCTTTCGCTACTCATGCCTGCATTCTCACTCGCACAGCCTCCACAACTAGTTCACACTGCTGCTTCCACGGCTGCACGACGCTCCCCTACCCATCCCAGCTCCTGGCTCGAAAGCAAGATAATACTGGAATGCCGCGGCTTCGGCGGTGTACTTGAGCCCCGCTACATTGTCGGCGCAGGATCACTTGACCAGTGAGCTATTACGCACTCTTTCAAGGGTGGCTGCTTCTAAGCCAACCTCCTGGTTGTCTTCGCGACCCCACATCCTTTTCCACTTAGTACACGCTTAGGGGCCTTAGCCGGCGATCTGGGCTGTTTCCCTCTCGACTACGAAGCTTATCCCCCGCAGTCTCACTGCCACGCTCTCACACACCGGCATTCGGAGTTTGGCTGACTTCGGTAAGCTTGTAGGCCCCCTAGGCCATCCAGTAGCTCTACCTCCGGCGTGAAACACGTGACGCTGCACCTAAATGCATTTCGGGGAGAACCAGCTATCACGGAGTTTGATTGGCCTTTCACCCCTACCCACAGCTCATCCCCTCAGTTTTCAACCTAAGTGGGTTCGGGCCTCCACGACGTCTTACCGTCGCTTCACCCTGGCCATGGGTAGATCACTCCGCTTCGGGTCCATGATGTGCGACTCAACCGCCCTATTCGGACTCGCTTTCGCTACGGCTACCCCACACGGGTTAACCTCGCCACACACCGATGACTCGCAGGCTCATTCTTCAAAAGGCACGCCATCACCCCACCCCGAAGGGAAGGCTCTGACGGATTGTAAGCGTCCGGTTTCAGGTACTATTTCACTCCCCTCCCGGGGTACTTTTCACCTTTCCCTCACGGTACTAGTCCGCTATCGGTCACCAGGGAGTATTCAGGCTTACCGGGTGGTCCCGGCAGATTCACAGCAGATTTCACGGGCCCGCTGCTACTCGGGCACCCACTACAACAGAGCACGCATTTTCGCCTACGGGACTCTCACCCTCTACGACAGGCCGTTCCAGACCACTTCGACTAACACGCACTTTTCTGACTGTTGCCCACCACGGCAGTGATAGGAAAATGGGCCCCACTACCCCGTCCAGACAACCCCTGCCGGGTATCACATCTGAACGGTTTAGCCTCATCCGCTTTCGCTCGCCACTACTCACGGAATCACAATTGTTTTCTCTTCCTGTGGGTACTGAGATGTTTCACTTCCCCACGTTCCCTCCACACCGCCTATATATTCAGCGGCAGGTGACACGACATCACTCGTGCCGGGTTTCCCCATTCGGAAATCCTCGGATCTCAGCTCGGTTGACAGCTCCCCGAGGCTTATCGCAGCCTCCTACGTCCTTCATCGGCTCCTGGTGCCAAGGCATCCACCGAACGCTCTTCAACACTTACAAAACAAAGATGCTCGCGTCCACTGTGCAGTTCTCAAACAACACACCCACTCGAACCCGAACCCGACACCAGCCGAAGCAACAAAGCCCCGCGGTATGAACCGGAGATCCGAACGGATCGTATTTTTTGCCTGGAAAGAACGCCTGTTCTTTCAGGACCCAACAGTGTGTCGACTACATCCGACCCTCATCATCACAAAGACTCCGAGAACGATCGGCCCATGTCAGCGTTCCACCCATGAGCTCCGCAGTCCCACATTCGGGGACATAAGCGGCTCTGCCAGAAGCGATCCCGACTCCACGGGACACTCACTGGAGATGCTCCTTAGAAAGGAGGTGATCCAGCCGCACCTTCCGGTACGGCTACCTTGTTACGACTTCGTCCCAATCGCCGATCCCACCTTCGACGGCTCCCTCCCACAAGGGGTTAGGCCACCGGCTTCGGGTGTTACCGACTTTCATGACGTGACGGGCGGTGTGTACAAGGCCCGGGAACGTATTCACCGCAGCGTTGCTGATCTGCGATTACTAGCGACTCCAACTTCACGGGGTCGAGTTGCAGACCCCGATCCGAACTGAGACCGGCTTTAAGGGATTCGCTCCACCTCACGGTATCGCAGCCCTCTGTACCGGCCATTGTAGCATGTGTGAAGCCCTGGACATAAGGGGCATGATGACTTGACGTCGTCCCCACCTTCCTCCGAGTTGACCCCGGCAGTCTCCTGCGAGTCCCCGGCATAATCCGCTGGCAACACAGGACAAGGGTTGCGCTCGTTGCGGGACTTAACCCAACATCTCACGACACGAGCTGACGACAGCCATGCACCACCTGTACACCGACCACAAGGGGGCCTACATCTCTGCAGGTTTCCGGTGTATGTCAAACCCAGGTAAGGTTCTTCGCGTTGCATCGAATTAATCCACATGCTCCGCCGCTTGTGCGGGCCCCCGTCAATTCCTTTGAGTTTTAGCCTTGCGGCCGTACTCCCCAGGCGGGGCGCTTAATGCGTTAGCTACGGCACGGATCCCGTGGAAGGAAACCCACACCTAGCGCCCACCGTTTACGGCGTGGACTACCAGGGTATCTAATCCTGTTCGCTACCCACGCTTTCGCTTCTCAGCGTCAGTTACTGCCCAGAGACCCGCCTTCGCCACCGGTGTTCCTCCTGATATCTGCGCATTTCACCGCTACACCAGGAATTCCAGTCTCCCCTGCAGTACTCAAGTCTGCCCGTATCGCCTGCAAGCTCACAGTTGAGCTGTGAGTTTTCACAGACGACGCGACAAACCGCCTACAAGCTCTTTACGCCCAGTAATTCCGGACAACGCTCGCACCCTACGTATTACCGCGGCTGCTGGCACGTAGTTGGCCGGTGCTTCTTCTACAGGTACCGTCACTTACGCTTCGTCCCTGTCGAAAGAGGTTTACAACCCGAAGGCCGTCATCCCTCACGCGGCGTCGCTGCATCAGGCTTTCGCCCATTGTGCAATATTCCCCACTGCTGCCTCCCGTAGGAGTCTGGGCCGTGTCTCAGTCCCAGTGTGGCCGGTCGCCCTCTCAGGCCGGCTACCCGTCGTCGCCTTGGTAGGCCATTACCCCACCAACAAGCTGATAGGCCGCGGGCCCATCTCGCACCGATAAATCTTTCCACCCCCAGCCATGCGACCAGAAGTCATATCCGGTATTAGACCCAGTTTCCCAGGCTTATCCCGAAGTGCGAGGCAGATCACCCACGTGTTACTCACCCGTTCGCCGCTCGTGTACCCCGAAGGGCCTTACCGCTCGACTTGCATGTGTTAAGCACGCCGCCAGCGTTCGTCCTGAGCCAGGATCAAACTCTCCGTTGAAGACTCACAACCACACCCCCGAAAGGGTGCAATCAGATCAAAAACTAGAGTCCGAAAACCTAGCAAAACAATCGCCAGCAAAA
>NZ_JAMFLC010000062.1:0-2502 GCF_023501985.1 Nocardia sputi
GCACCGGTCGGTGTGGTCGGTGAGATTCACGTCGCGGGTGGGCAGCTCTCGCGTGGCTATCTGGGCAGGCCGGGGTTGACCGCGACACGGTTCGTGGCCGATCCGTTCGGTGCGCCGGGTTCGCGGATGTATCGCAGCGGCGATATCGGCCGGTGGGTCGGTTTCGGTGGTCAGGCCACCCTGGAGTACGCCGGGCGTGGTGATCAGCAGGTGCAGTTGCGGGGGTTCCGGATCGAGTTGGGGGAGATCGAGGCGGCGCTGCTGCGGTGTCCGGGGGTCGGTCAGGCGGTGGTGCTGGTTCGCTCCGAGGAGCACGCCGGGGACCGTTTGATCGGGTATGTGGTGGCCGATACCGGGGTGAGTGTGGACGCGTCGGTGTTGCGGGCGCAGGTCTCGGAGTTCTTGACCGGCTACATGGTGCCGGATGCTGTGGTGGTGCTGGACGCGCTGCCGCTGACCCCGAACGGGAAACTGGACCGTAAAGCGCTGCCCGCCCCGCAGTTCAGCTCCGGTGCGGTGTTCCGGGCGCCGAGTTCCCCGGTCCAGCAGGCCGTCGCCGAGGTGTTCGCCGGGCTGCTCGGCGCCGACCGGGTCGGTTTGGACGACGATTTCTTCGCGTTGGGCGGCAACTCGCTGCTGGCCACCCGGGTGATCGCCCGGATCAACGAGGCCCTGGACGCGGATGTGGCAGTACGGGAGTTGTTCGAAGCACCCACCGTCGCCGGCCTGGCCGCACGGGTGATCCCCGGCGCCGGCGGCGGCGCGCGCCCGGTACTCGAACGCCGTCCGCGCACCGAACCGATCCCGCTGTCACTGGCCCAGCAACGGATGTGGGTACTCAACCAGTTCGACCCCACCTCCCCCGCCTACAACATCCCCCTGGCCATCCAGCTACGCGGCGCGCTGGATGTCTCCGCGTTACGGCACGCCCTGGCCGACGTCCTCGAACGCCACGAATCCCTGCGCACCCGCTACCCCGCCGACGGACCCGGCGCCACCCCCTACCAGCAAATCCTCACCGTGGACCAAGCACTACCCGGCGGGCTGGAACTCACCGTCACCGACGACCCCCTCACAGCGATCACCGAGCTGATGCACACCGGCTTCGACGTCACCGAAGAAGTCCCCGTCCGCGCCCTGCTGGCCGAAACCGGGCCCGAGGAACACCTCCTGGCGTTCGTCGCCCACCACATCGCCGCCGACGGCGCCTCCATGGCCCCCCTGGCCCGCGACCTGATGACCGCCTACCTCGCCCGCATCGGCGGCAACTCCCCCCGCTGGGCGCCCCTGGAAGTGCAATACGCCGACTACGCCATCTGGCAACGCACCGTCATCGGCACCGACACCGACCCCGACTCCATCGCCGCCCGCCAACTGTCCTACTGGCGCACCCACCTCGACGGCCTCACCACCCAACCCGACCTCCCCCTCGACCGCCCCCGCCCCACCGTGCCCAGCATGCAAGGCGCCAACACCACCCTCACCCTGGCACCGCAAACCCACACCGCGCTCACCGCCCTGGCCCGCGAACACCACAGCACCCTGTTCATGGTCGTACACGCCGCCCTGGCCGTCCTGCTGGCCCGCCTGTCCGGCCACCACGACATCGCCATCGGCACCCCCATCGCCGGACGCGGCCAACGCGCCCTCGACGACCTCGTCGGCATGTTCGTCAACACCCTCACCCTGCGCACCCACATCGAACCCGCCATGAGCTTCACCCAACTCATCCACCACACCCGCGACACCGACCTCGCCGCCTTCGCCAACGCCGACATCCCCTTCGAACGCGTCGCCGAAACCGTCGCCCCCGCCCGCGCCACCACCCACAACCCCCTCTTCGGCGTCGTGCTGTCATTCCAGAACAACGAACAACCCACCCTCCAACTCCCCGGCCTCACCGTCACCGCCCTCGACCCCGGCACCGTCGCCGCCAAATTCGACCTCCAAGTCAACGTCACCCCCCACCACCACCCCGACGGCACCCCCGCCCACCTCGACACCATCCTCACCTACGCCACCGACCTATTCGACCAACCCACCATCCACACCCTCGGCCACCGACTCCACCGCATCCTCACCACCATCGCCACCAACCCCCACACCCCCATCGGCGACATCGACATCCTCGACCACACCGAACGAGAACGAATCACGGCCGCGGCCGAGCCGGTGAGCGTCGAACCGCTCACAGCGACCGCGGGCACGGCGCTGACCCAGGCGCTGGCAGCGGCGGTCGAGGACGACCCGGACGGCCCCGCGGTGGTCTCCGGTGAGAACGCCCTGTCCTACCAGGACCTCGACGCGCGCTCGTCGCGGTTGGCGCGGGTGCTCATCGCGCGGGGTTGCGGACCCGGCGCGGGCGTCGCGGTCCGGCTGGACCGCGGCCTCGAAGCCGTCATCGCCACCTGGGCCGTACTCAAAACCGGCGCAGCCCTGGTCCCGGTCGACGCACTCGACACGCCACTGCCGGACCACCTCGAAATCAAGATCGGCTTGACG
>NZ_JAMFLC010000063.1:0-1933 GCF_023501985.1 Nocardia sputi
CACCGCCACCACCGACTCCGGACCCGCACCACGGGCGATCAACGCCCGCGCCACCCGATTCGCCCGCCGCTGCAACTCACCAAAGGTCAAGAAGGTGTCCCCGAAACGGATCGCGACCGCATCCGGGCGGTTCCGCGCCTGGCTGGTGATCACATCCACCAACGTCACCTCCGGCACCAACGCACCCGGCGTCGACCACTCGTGCAACACCAGATCCCGCTCACCGGGCGCCAGCACATCGATATCCCCCACCACCACCGACGCATCCGCCGCGACCGCGGCCAGGATCCGGGTGAACCGATCCGCGAAATCACGCACCGTCGCCTCATCGAACAAATCGGTGGCATAAGTGAACGCCGCCGACAAACCCCCCACCCCACCCTCACGATCGAACCTCTCCGCCACCGCCAACTGCAGATCGAACTTCGCCACCCCCACCGCCGAATCCACCCCCGACACCGACAACCCCGGCAACTCCAACTCCGGCACCACCAAATTCTGGAACGTCAACATCACCTGGAACAACGGATGCCGCGCGGGCGAACGCGGCGGATCCAGCAACTCCACCAACCGCTCGAACGGCACATCCGCATGCCCGAACGCCTCCACATCCACCGACCGCACCCCAGCCAGCAACCCCGAAAACGACACAGCGGGATCGATCTCGGTCCGCAACACCAACGTATTGACGAACATCCCGATCACATCATCCAAAACCGCCTCACCACGCCCGGCCACCGGCGTCCCCACCGCGATATCCCGCGTCCCCGACAACCGCGCCAACAACACCGCCAACGCCGCATGCACCACCATGAACAACGTCACATCATGCGCACGCGCCACCCGCGCCAACCCCGCGGCCACCCCCGCATCCACCTCGAACCCCACCGTCGCCCCCCGATACGACGACACCGCCGCACGCGCCCGATCCGCCGGCAACTCCAACTGCTCGGGCAACCCCGCCAAACCCGCCCGCCAAAACGCGATCTGCCCCGCCAGCACCGACTCCGGATCATCCTCCGAACCCAAAACCTCCCGCTGCCACAACGCGAAATCCGCATACTGCACCGCCAACGGCGCCCACACCGGCCCCTCACCCCCCAACCGCCGCACATACGCAGCCATCAAATCCCGCGTCAACGGCCCCATCGAAAAACCATCACCCGCGATGTGATGCACCACACACACCAGCACATGCTCGAACTCACCCACCCGCAACAACCGCACCCGCACCGGCGGCGCCACCGTCACATCGAAACCCTCACCCACCACCGCAGCCACCCGACCAGCCACCCCCGCAGCCTCCACCGACTCCACCACCACCGCCGGCACCGCCCGCGCGTCCCCCACCGGCAACACCACCTGAAAACCCTCCCCATCCACAGCCGGATACACCGTCCGCAACACCTCATGCCGCTCCACCACATCCCCCACCGCAGCCCGCAACGCCCCCACATCCAACCGCCCCGACAACCGCACCGCGACCGGAATATTGTTCACCCCACTACCCGGATCGAACCGGTTCAAAAACCACATCCGCTGCTGCGCATACGACAACGGCACCCGCTCCGGCCGCACACCCGCAACCAACGCCCGACCCGCCACCGACCCCGCAAGCCGCTCCACCCCCACAGCCAACCCCGCAACCGTCGACACCTCGAACAACAACTGCACCGGCACCCGCACACCCAACGCCGCACCCACCCGCGCCGCAGCCTGCGCCGCCAACAACGAATTACCACCCAACTCGAAGAAATCATCATCCACACCCACACGACCCCCACCCTCGGCCACCAACAACGCAGCGAACACCTCCGCCACAACCTCCTCCGTCGGAGTCGACGGCGCACGGAAAGCACGAGCGGCGAACACCGGCTCCGGCAAAGCCGCCCGATCCAGCTTGCCCACCGGCGTCAACGGAATCTCGTCCAGC
>NZ_JAMFLC010000006.1:0-130514 GCF_023501985.1 Nocardia sputi
AGGGTCGCGTTGGGGGAGTTCGCGTCGCGGGTGCGGTCCTTCGAGGTCGTGGAGTCGGGGATCGTGCGTGTTCATTCGTCCAACGTGCGTGGTTTCGCGCACCTGCCCATCACCGTGGAGACCCGATGAGCCGTCGATCCCACCGGATCCGTGTGCCGAGGTGTCCGCGCCCGGCCGCGAGGAGCCGATCATGAGAATCCGGGCCGACCTCGATCTGTGCCAAGGACACGCGGTCTGTCAGGCCGAGGCGCCGAAGGTGTTCACGGTCCCCAAACGCGGCCAGGTCGAAATCCTCGACGACGCCCCGGACGCCGACCTGCGGTCCGCCGTGGCGAATGCGATCCGTTACTGCCCCACCCAAGCCCTGTCGATCGCTGAAGGCGCGACCGACTCCGCACCGAAAGGTACCGACTGATGCCAGATTTCGATCGCGCCGAGCTCGACGAAATGATCCAGCGCTGGATCGTGGAGAACCAGCGCTGCGAGGAAAAGGGCGACTGGAAGCCGCTCGCGCAGATGTATACCGAGGACGCCACCTACGGGTGGAATTACGGTCCCACCCAGGAATTCATGGCCGTCGGACGTGAGGAGATCCGCGAACTCGCACTCGGCCAGGAGATGGCCGGGCTGGAGGGCTGGACCTACCCCTATCAGGAATTCGTGGTCGACGAACGCACCGGCAACGTCATCGGATTCTGGAAGCAGATCAGCGATGCCGAACGACCGGATGGGCGCAACTATTCGCCGGAAGGCATCGGCGGCAGCTGGTTCCGCTACGGCGGCGACTTCCAATGGTCCTGGCAGCGTGACTTCTTCGACTTCGGCAACGTCTCGGCGCTGTTCCTGGAGATGATCACGAACAAAGCGCTCACGCCGGGCATGCAGAAGCGCATCGAGCGCTCGACCTCCGGCAAGCCGCTGCCCGGCTGGTATCGCGTCGGCGAATCGCCCGTCGCGCTGTGGTGACCGACATGACTGCACCACACAGCCGATTCGCCGACCTGGGTCGGGACACCTTGGCCGCGCTGCTTCCCGAACTGCTCTTGTGCGGACACCTCATCGACCGTTCCGGCATGGCGCACTCGCTCGGCGCGTTCGGTCGCGAGGGCATGACCGAGATCGCCATCGCGGAGTGGCAGGTGGCCAGCCCGGTCTACACCCGGCGCATGCAGCGAGCGCTCGGCTTCGCCGGTGAGGGCGTGGAGACCATCTTCAAGGGCCTGCAACTGGATATCGGCGCTCCACCGCAGTTCATGGACTTCCGTTTCCGGGTCGACGATGACCACCGCGGAGAGTTCTGGCTCGACCACTGCGGCGCACTGGCCGACGTGGAACCCATGGGCGAGGACTTCGTGGTGTCGATGTGCCACGACATCGAGGACCCGACTTTCGACGCGACCGCGCTGGCCACCAACCCGCACGCTCAGGTCCGGCCGATCCACCGCCCGCCGCGACGGCCGGCCGACCGGAAACCGGTGTGCGCGTGGACGGTCGTCATCGACCCCGCTCACGTGCCGCCGCCGGTGCCGCCCGACGCCGACCTGGTCGCCGGATCGGCGGCGGCCGGGCTGGAGCTGACCGCGATCGACCGCGACGACGAAGGGCGGGCGGACTACTCCGGTCCACTGCTCAGCGATGTGCGCTTCGCGGACTTCTCCCGATCCGCGCTGGTGCGTCTGGCCGACGAGGTCTGCCTGCAACACCATCTGCTCACCCTCGGTTTCATGATCGCGGTGCGCGCGCGGGCAGACGCGGCGGCGGCGCTGGAGATCGGCCGCAAACAGTTCGCCGGGATCGCCGGGATCACCAGCGAGCGGCTGCGGAATTGCCTGGGCCTCGGCGACGACGCCGCCGCGCTGGCGACGGTACTGCGCCTGCATCCCGCCCTGAACCCGTTGCCCTACACGGGTGTCGAGATCGGCATGACCGACAACACCGTCACAGTGGCGTTCCCGTCCGCCAGCGGCGCGCACACCGACGGAACCTGGCCGTCGATGCTCGCCCCCGAGCACATCGAGCCGCTGAACGCCCTGGTACGCGGCGTGAATCCGCATTTCAGCGCGGAGGTCGTCGCGGCGGGCGAACACGGTTGGAGCGCCGCCGTCACGCTCGGCGAGAAACCGATCCGGGAGGCGACGGAGGTCGCGATCACCCGGTTCAGCACCGGCGCCGCGTTCACGTTCACCGACCGGGGGATACCCCTTCCCCTCACCGTCGTGTGACCGCCCACTCAGAGATGGACT
Organism: Nocardia sputi; assembly: GCF_023501985.1. Taxonomy (NCBI): domain Bacteria; kingdom Bacillati; phylum Actinomycetota; class Actinomycetes; order Mycobacteriales; family Nocardiaceae; genus Nocardia; species Nocardia sputi. Next base: position 2,244 of record NZ_JAMFLC010000006.1, read on the forward strand.
GCCATGGCCAACAACTTCGCCGACCTCTTCGAGCACTCCGTGGACGCCATGCCCGAACGGGTGGCTCTGATCCAGTCCGGCCGCCGGGTGACCTACCGTGCACTCGATGACCGCGCCAACCAGCTCGCGCACCATCTGGCGAGCATCGGCGTCGGCGCGGGCACCCACGTGGGTTTCCAGATGCACAACAGTATCGAGACGATGGAGACGCTGATCGCGTGCTTCAAACTCTCCGCCGTCCCGATCAACATCAATTACCGGTACGGCGTCACCGAGTTGGCCTACGTCTACGACAACGCGGATCTCGAGGTGCTCGTGCACCACTCCTGTTACGTCGGAACCGTCCGGGAAGCCGCTGCGCTGACCTCCACGTTGCGGCACACGATCTGCGTCGCCGACGAATTCTCCGGCGTGGCCGATGCCGCGGCGACGGCTTACGAGTCCGCCCTCGCCGCCCGGCCGACGGAACGCCCGGTGGTGCCGCGCAGCGGGGACGACCTGTTCATGATGTACACCGGCGGGACCACCGGCATGCCGAAAGGCGTCATGTGGCGGCAAGAGGACATGTGGCGGGTCCTCGGTGGCGGCATCGACTTCTACACCGGCGAACCGGTCGCCGACGAGTTCCAGCAGTCGCGCGCCGGTGCCCGGAACGATCCGGGTACCTGGCTGGTGCTGCCGCCGCTGATCCACGCCGCCGCCATGATGCCCACTTTCACGGCGCTGTGGTCGGGCAACACCGTGATCTTCGAGTCCCGCTTCGACGCCGGACGCGTCTGGCGGACCGTCGCCGAGCAACGACCTCAGGTCATGGTGATCACCGGCGACGCCATGGCCAGACCGTTGATCGAGGCCTACCGAGGCGAGCCGGTGGACGCCTCGGGGCTGCTGGCGATCGCCTCCGGCGCCGCGCTGCTGTCGCAACCGGTGAAGAACACGCTGTTGGAACTGTTTCCCTGGGCGGTCGTCTCGGACTCCATCGGATCGTCGGAAACCGGTTTCGGCGGTATCGGGTTCGCCCAGAAGCACGACGATCCCGCGCGCGGACCCCGCGTGCAGACCGGCCGCGGCGCGGTCGTCGTGGACGACGACGGTCACCCCGTCGCCCCGGGATCGGAAGGCTGGCTGGCCAAGACCGGCAACGTGCCGATCGGTTACTACAAGGATCCCGGCAAGACCGAGAAGTTGTTCAAGACCGTCGACGGCCTGCGCATGGTCGTCACCGACGACCGAGCCCGTGCCGAGACCGACGGCTCGATCACGTTGATCGGCCGCGGCAACATGGTGATCAACACCGGCGGCGAGAAAGTGTTCGTCGAAGAGGTCGAAAGCGTGGTGAAGGCGCACGGCGCGATCGACGACGCGGTGGTGATCGGAGTGCCCCACGAGCGCTGGGGGCATCAGGTCGCCGCGGTGGTGTCGCTGTCCGGCCCCGGGCCGGTCGAGTTCGGCGACCTGCAGGCGCACGTGCGCGACTTCCTGGCCGGATACAAAGTGCCGAAACAGATCTGGGTCGCGGACGCCATCGTGCGGGCGCCCAGCGGCAAACCCGACTACCGGTGGGCCAAACAGTATGTGGCCGATCGCGGACCCGATCACAAGGTGGACTGACATGATCCGCGTGATCCAGTGGGCGACCGGCGGGGTCGGCCGGGCCGCCATCGAGGGCGTCCTCGACCATCCCGAGCTGGAGCTGGTGGGAGCCTGGGTGCACAGCGTGGGCAAGGACGGCGTGGATCTGGGCGAGCTGGTCGGCCGCCCGCCGATCGGGGTGCGGGCGACCACCGACGTGGACCGCTTGCTCGCCACGCCGGCCGACTGCGTGCTGTACAGCCCATTCATGGCCGACACCGAGACGGTGCGCGCGATCCTGCGGTCCGGCAAGAACATCGTCACTCCGCTGGGCTGGTTTCATCCGCGGCGCGCGGAGCGGCAGCGTTACGACGAGCTGTGCCGCGCGGCCGGGGTGACCCTGCACGGCACCGGGATACATCCCGGCGGGATCACCGAGAAAATCCCGCTGGTGGTATCGGCGCTGTCGGGCGCGATCACCGAAGTGCGCGCCGAAGAGTTCTCCGACATCCGCACCTACGGCGCGCCCGAGGTGGTCCGCGACTGGATGCTGTTCGGCGCCACGCCGGAACAGGCCGCGACCAGTGTCATGGCGAACGTGCTCGCGGGCGGCTACAGCCAGTCGGTGTGGATGATCGCCGAAGCGCTGGGCATCGCGCTCGACGAACGGCTGCGGGTGACGCACGAGGTGGCGGTGGCCACCGCGCCGATCGATTCGCCCATCGGCCCGATCGCGCCGGGACGCGTGGCCGCGCAACGATTCCGCTGGCAGGGGACCGTTCACGGCGAGGCGGTGATCACGGCCGCGGTGAATTGGTTCATGGGCACCGAGAACCTGGATCCGCCGTGGACGTTCGGGCCCTCGGGTGAGCGCTACGAGGTCGAAATCGTCGGCGATCCCGGCGCGACGGTGACGTTCACCGGCATGCACGCCCACAGTACCGCCGCCGGTCTGGCCCGCAATCCCGGCATCGTCGCCACGGCCATGCACTGCGTGAACTCGATTCCCTACGTCGTCGCCGCCGAACCGGGTGTGCGGACCTATCTCGACCTGCCGCTCGTCGCGGGGCGTGCCGCCGCCTCCTTGTGCGGAGCCGAGGGTGACGAGGCGGCCGACCTTTCGTCCGTCCGTCCGGAACACACGGCCGCACAACGCCGTTCGGCGCGCTGATCGGCTCGCACGTTTCATCTAGGAGGTAGCTATGGCAGCACCGGCACTGCCGGTCGGATTCGACTTCACCGACCCGGCGTTATGGCAGAACCGTCGTCCGGTCGAGGAATTCGCGAAGCTGCGGCGAACCGCACCCGTGTGGTGGAACGCGCAATCCGACGAGACATCCGGTGGTTTCCGCGACGGTGGCTACTGGGTGGTCAGCAAACTCGCCGACATCAAGGAGATCTCGAAGCACCCGGAACTGTTCTCCTCGGAGCGCAAAGGCGCCATCATCCGCCTGCCCGGCGACATCACGCCCGATCAGATGGCGGTCACCGGCGCGCTGCTGGTGAACATGGACCCGCCCAAACACTCCAAGATCCGGCGGATCATCTCCAAGGGATTCACGCCGCGCGCGGTGGAGAACCTGCGAGCCGCACTCACCGAACGCGCCGCTCGTATCGTGCACGGAGCCAAACAGGCCGGTGGCGGCGACTTCGTCGAACAGGTCGCCTGCGAACTTCCGTTGCAGGCGATCGCCGAGCTGATCGGTGTGCCGCAGTCGGATCGGCGCAAGCTGTTCGACTGGTCCAACCAGATGCTCAACTACGACGATCCCGAGTACGGCGATCCCGCCATGGCCTCGGCGGAGATCCTCGGCTACTCCTGGAACATGGCCGAGCAGCGCCGCGCCTGTCCGGTGGGCGATATCGTGAGCGAGCTCGTGCACGCCGATGTCGACGGCGAGGCGCTCGGCTCCGACGAGTTCGGCTTCTTCGTCATCCTGCTCGCCGTGGCGGGCAACGAGACCACCCGCAATGCCATCACGCACGGGATGAAGGCTTTCATCGACAATCCCGAACAATGGGAGACCTTCAAGCAACAGCGTCCGCGCACCGCGCCGGACGAAATAGTGCGCTGGGCGACGCCGGTGACGGCCTTCCAGCGCACCGCGACAGCGGATCTGGAGCTGGGCGGGCAGTCCATCCGGCAGGGCCAGCGGCTCGGACTGTTCTACAGCTCGGCCAATTTCGACGAAGAGGGCTTCGAGGATCCGTACGCCTTCGATGTCCTGCGCAATCCGAACCCGCACGTGGGTTTCGGCGGCACCGGCACGCACTACTGCGTCGGGGCGAATCTGGCCCGGCTGGAGATCGATCTGATGTTCAACGCCATCGCCGACGTGATGCCCGATCTGCGTCAGGTATCCGAACCCGTGCGGCTGCGGTCGGGGTGGATCAACGGCATCAAGAGCTGGCGGGTGCGATACGAATAGCTTCGGGTGCGGGCTCCCCGGCGCTGCCGGCGGGGAGCCCACGCCGGGCCCATCAGCGGATGTCGTCGTCCTTGCGGCGCCGTCGGTAGCGGACGGTGCAGGGCTGGGCCAGTTGCACGACCATCTTGGAGTGGTCGTTGCGGTAGCTCTCCGACGGCTGGACCATCTCGAACTCCCAGTCGCGCAACAACAACGAGAAGATCGCCTTCAACTGCATGAGCGCGAACGCCGCGCCGACGCAGCGGTGGCGGCCGGCGCCGAACGGAATCCAGGTCCAGCGGTTGACCATGTCCTCTTGGTTGGGATCGATGTAGCGGCCGGGATCGAAAGCGTCCGGATCGGGAAAGTCCTCCGGAATCCGGTTCGAGATCGCGGGGGTGGCCGCGACGTGGTCGCCGGGTTCGATGCGATGACCGCAGACCTCGAACTCGCCTCGGGCCACCCGCATCAAGATGATCAGGGGCGGGTGCAGGCGCAACGTCTCCTTCAGGACGGACTCCAGGTGCGGAATCTGCCGCAGCGCTCCGAAACTGATGTCCGAGCCGTCGGCGTAGAGCTCGTCGAGCTCGGCCACGACCTGGCCGAGCACCTCGGGATGGCGCAGCAGTTCGATGATCGTCCAGGCCGCCGTGCCGGAGGTGGTGTGATGGCCGGCGAACATCATCGAGATGAAGATGCCGGTGATCTCGCTGGCGCTGAATCGCGGCTTGCCGTCGTCGCCGGGAATCGAGATGAGCACGTCGAGCATGTCCCGGTCGTCCTTGCCCGTCGGCGGGTCGGCCGCCCGGCGATCCATGATCGCCTGTACCAGCTCGACCAGCTCGGCGCGTGCCTGGTCGCGGCGGCGGAAGCTCTCGATCGGCGCGTACGGGTCGACGTAGGCCAGCGCGTCGGTGCCTCGTTCCAGGTCGTGGTAGAGGTGGGCGAATCGGTCGTCGAGGTCGTTGCGGAACTTCACGCCGATCAGGCACGCCGAGGAGGTGTAGATGGTCAGTTCGGCGAAGAAGTCGAGCAGGTCGATCTCGCCCTCGTCGCCCCAGCGCGCCAGCATCCGCTCGACCTCACGGGCGATGGTCGCGGCGTGCCCGCGCATGTGCTCGGCACGCAACGCCTGGTTGTGCAGCATTTCCTTGCGACGCTCCGGGCTGGCGTCGAAGACGACGCCGTCGCCGAAGATGGGCTTCATGAAGGGGTAGGCGGCGGCCTGGTCGAGGTCCTCGTCACCGGAACGGAAGAAGAATTCGTTGGCCTCCGCGCCCGACAACAGGATCACCTGACGCCCCGCCAGATCGAACGATCCGACGTCGCCGCACTCCTCCCGGACCCGGCGCATCAGGCCGATCGGGTCGACGCGGAACTCCTCCAGATGACCGTGCTCGTGGTCGCCTCCGGATACCCGACGTGGTTTCACCAGAGTCATTGGAAATCCTTCCCCAGATAAGTGTCCAAGTTTTATGATGGACACGTGTCTGGACAGTACTACGGCTAGCGACCGTCCGGCAAGGCGATCGCCGTCGCCCAGGCCGGACGGCTCGGGGCCGCAGCTGTGCCGCACCGCCGTCTCCGCACAGCCCGCGACAAGAAGTGATCGGTGGATTCGACAATGAATTTCGGCAGACAGACCATTGTGGTGACGTGGCGGCTGGTGCGGTTTAAAGTCGCGGGTGCGGGGATGATCCTGCTCATCGGCGCGATAGTCGTGGTCGCCGTTTCGATGTACGCCGGACGGTTCCGCTCGACGGTGACCGTCACCGTCGAGACACCGCGTTCGGGACTGGTCCTCGATACCGATGCCAAGGTGCGCATCCGGGGTGTCGAGCTCGGCAGGGTGAGCGCGGTGGAGTCTCGTGGCGACCAGGCGCGCCTACGTCTCGCGCTCGACCCGGAACTCCTGGAGCTGGTGCCCGCCAACGCGACGGTGGATATCCGCTCCACCACCGTATTCGGCGCCAAATACGTCAATTTCGTCGTGCCGAACATTCCCGCGCCGACATCCATCCGACCGGGCGCGACGATCCGCGCGGAATCGGTCACCGTCGAATACAACACGCTGTTCCAGCACCTGAGCGAGATCCTGGCCGAGGTCGAACCGGCCGAACTCAACGCCACTCTGGCCGCGCTGAGCACAGCACTGCACGGGCGCGGCGACCGGCTGGGCGATCTGCTCGCCCGCACCGACGACTACCTGCGGCAGCTCAACCCGAGCCTGCCCGCGCTGCGGCGGGATCTGTCGGCCGCGGGAGAGGTCACCGGACTGTATGCCGACACCGCACCCGATCTGTTGCGTACGGCGGACAATCTCATCACGACGAGCGGGACGCTCACTCACGGTTCGCGAGACCTCGACGCCGTGCTGCTCAACCTCATCGGTTTGGCCGGCACCACCCGGTCGGCGCTCGCGGAGAACGAGCGAGAGCTCACCACCGCGCTGGAGATCCTGCGGCCTACCAGTGCGCTGCTGGACACGTACTCACCCGTGCTGTACTGCGTAGTCGTCGGCATAGCGACAGCGCTTCCCGCGGCCGAGGCCATCATCGGAGGAAACAAGCCCGGCGCGATCTTCAACGCCAGTTTCATGTACGGCGCGCAACCCTACGAATACCCCGATGACTTGCCGAAAGTGAACGCGACCGGCGGGCCACGCTGCGCCGGGATCCTCGACCGGGTCCCCGGCAGTCATGCCGACTACGTGGTCACCGACACGAACGAGGGCGCGCCCTTCGCGCCGTCCACCGTAGTCACGCCCAATCCACCCGAGGTCTTTCAGATCCTGTTCGCCGGCATGCCCGGAGTGCCGCGCTAGTCGACGGCGGCGCGAACCGGTTCGGCGTCCTGGTGCAAGATCGTGTGCGGATCACCGTGGCCGGTCACGCGACCGTCGTCCAACAGCAGGCAATGGTCGGCGCGCAGGGCGTCCTCGCGGCTGTGCGTGGCGTGTACGACCGTCACGCCTTGGGCTCCCACCCGGCGGATGGCCTCGGAAATCTCCTGCTGCGCGGCCGAATCCAGGCCGGTGGTCGGTTCGTCGAGCAAGAGCAGATCCGATTCCTGCGCGAGCGCCTGGGCGAGCAGCGCTCGTTGACGCTGCCCCCCGGACAAGGTGTCGAGCCTGCGTTCGGCCAGGTCGGTGATGTCCATCCGGTCGAGGCACGCGCGCACGACGGCGCGGTCCTGCCGGGTGAGGCGCCGCCATGCGCCGCGGTGTGCCCAACGACCCATGGTGACCGTTTCCCGGACGGTGATCGGCAGAGTCGTGGGAACGCCGCTGTGCTGCACGACGAATGCCGGGCGCCGCAGATGCTCCCGGTGGACGGTGCCCACGGTGGGCGCGATGACTCCGGCGAGGATGCCGAGCAGAGTGGACTTTCCGGACCCGTTGGGGCCGACAAGCGCCGTCACCTGTCCGCCCGGGATCGTGGCGGTGAGCTCGTGCAGGACGGGGCGTCCCCGGTACCCGGCCGTCACCCCGGCGACATGGACAGCTGGCGGCGGCATGGCTACTCCGATCTCCTCGTTGAAATGAAAATCATTCTCATTGTAGAGTGATGCGTCATGGAGTGGTTGGCCCCGTTCGAGGTCTCGTTCGTGCAGCGGGCGTTGTGGGGCGGACTGCTCGTGTCGTGCCTGTGCGCGCTGGCCGGAACATGGGTGGTGGTGCGCGGCATGGCCTTCCTCAGCGACGCGATGGCGCACGGCATGCTGCCCGGCGTCGCGATCGCCGCGCTGCTCGGCGGCAACCTGTTGCTGGGTGCGGCGTGCAGCGCCGCGGCGATGGCGGTCGGCGTCTCGGTGCTCGGCCGCAGCACCAGGTTCGCCGCGGACACCGGCATCGGGTTGCTGTTCGTCGGGATGCTGTCGGCGGGCGTGATCATCGTGTCGCGTTCGCCCTCGTTCGCGGTCGACCTGACCGGCTTCCTCTTCGGTGATGTGCTCGCTGTCGGCGAGCGTGACCTGTGGTATCTGGCTGCGGCCCTGGTCATCGCGTTCGTGGTCTCGGTGCTGGGTTACCGGGCGTTCGTCGCACTCACCTTCGACCCACGCAAGGCGCACACCCTCGGGATGCGTCCCCGCGTGGCCAACGTGGCGCTGATCGGCCTGGTGACCCTCGCGATCGTGGCGTCCTTCCACATCGTCGGCACGCTGCTGGTCTTCGGTCTGCTCATCGCGCCGCCCGCGGCGGCCGTCTACTGGGTGCATCGCATCCCATTGATCATGCTCACCGCCGCGGCGCTCGGCGCGGTGGCCACCGTTGCCGGGCTGCTGATCTCCTGGCACGCGGGGACCGCGGCGGGGGCGACCATCGCGGCGACCGCCGTCGCTCTGTTCTTCGTCTCCGCGCTGTCGGCCTGGCTGCGCGATCGGGTCCGCTCCGCGCGCGCGACCCCGAGACCACTGGCACTGCTGCTGGTCCTCGCCGCGATCACACCTCTGATCGGTTGCGGGACCACCGAATCCCCGCCACCTGCGGCGCCGACGCCCCACGGATACGTGGCGGGCGCGGAGGAGACCGATGAAGCGCAGCCGCGTCTGGTCGTGGCCGACAACGGGACCGGCGCCGTGCGGGTGCTCGACCTCATCACCGAGGACGTCATCGATCTCGGCAGGATGGAAGGCGTCGACCGCGTGAGCACCGACGGGCGCTTCGCCTTCTTGTCCGCCCGCGGCGGGGTGCGGATCGTGGACGCGGGCGCGTGGACGGTCGACCACGGCGACCACGTGCACTACTACCGCGCGTCCGCCCGCGATGTGGGCACGCTCACCGGCGGTCCGGTGGCCGCGACGCGCGGTGACAGCGCGGTCACGGCAGTGGCTTTCGAAACGGGCGGCACCAGGCTGCTGGACCGCTCCGCGCTCGGCGCGGGGTCGCCGACCGAACGCGGCGCGATCGCGGACGGAGCCGCCGTGCCGTACGCAGAGCACCTGCTCGTGGCCGTGCCCGGCCGTGAGCACATCGAGGTCCGGACCCGGGACGGCGCGCAGGTCGCGGTCGTGGCGCAACGCTGCCCGCATCCGCGCGGCTCGGCGGTGACCAGGCGCGGCGTCGTCTTCGGTTGCGCCGATGGGGCATTGGTGGTGACGGCACGGAACGCGGAGTTCACGGGCGAGAAGATCCCCTATCCGCAAGGGACCGCCGAGGCCGACCGCGCGGTCGAGTTCTTCCATCGCCCCGGCAGCGCGACGCTGGTGGCGAAGGCCGGTCGGCGGGGCGTTTGGGTGCTCGACGTCAGGCGCAAGACCTGGACCTCGGTGGACACCGGGCCCGTGGTAGCGGCGAACACGGCGGGGGAGGGCGCCGCGCTGCTGACCCTCACCGAAGACGGCCTCCTGCACGGCTATGACGCCGCGTCCGGCCGCGAGTCCGCGGCGGCGCGACCACTCACCGCGCCGGTACGCCCCGGTGCGCCTGCGCCGCTGATCCTCGTCGACGAGCACCGCGCCTACGTCAACGATCCCGCGGGGCGTGCGGTCCACGAGATCGACTACACCGACAACCTGCGCACCGCACGCACATTCGACCTCGACATCAACCCGACAACGATGGTGGAGACCGGCCGATGAAACTCACCGCACGGCTGTGCGCGCTGATCGGCGTCGCATTGCTCGCACTCACCGCATGCTCGACTTCCGGCGCGAACCGCGAAGGAATCGTCGTCACCACCAACATCCTCGGTGACCTCACCCGCGCCGTCGCGGGCGACACCGTCGAGGTCACCGTGCTCATGCAGGCTGACGCGGACCCGCACTTCTTCGCGATCTCCGCTCAGCAGGCGGCCCTGCTCGAACGCACGAGCCTGATCGTCTACAACGGTCTCGGTCTTGAGGAGAGCGTGCTGCGCAATGTCGAGGCTGCCGAAAAGTCCGGGGTGGCAGGCGTTTCCGTCGGCGCGGCGATCGATCCGATCAACTACTCCGCCGACGATGGGAACGGCAGGCCGGATCCGCACTTCTGGACCGATCCGCGCCGTGTGCGCAGGGCGGTGGAGGTCATCCGGGACCGGATCATCGAGCATGTCGACGGTGTCGACGCGGCGGCCATCCGCACCGGCGCCGACCGCTACCTCGCCGAACTCGATCGACTCGACCAGTGGATGGCCGAGCGATTCGCGACGATCCCTGCCGAGCGGCGCAAGTTGGTCACCAACCACCACGTCTTCGGTTACCTGGCGCAGCGATTCGGCTTCGACGTGGTCGGCGCCGTGATCCCGGGCGGAACCACGCTGGCCTCGCCGAGCCCGTCGGATCTGTCCGCCCTCGCCGGAACCATCCGGGCCGCCGGGGTCGGCGCGATCTTCGCCGATTCTTCGCAACCCGACCGTTTGGCGCGTGTGCTCGCCGACCAAGCGGGTGTGCACGTGCAGGTGATCCCCCTGTACTCGGAGTCGCTCACCGAACCGGGCGGCGGCGCGGGCACCTACCTGGAAATGATGCGGGCCAACACCGAGTCCATCGTGCGCGGCCTCACCGCCCCTTAGCGCCCACCCACAGAACGAAAGACGGAGTCACCCATGCGGTCACCAACCACGAAATCGGCTGCCCTGACCGGCTTGCTGACCTTGACACTCGCCGTCGCAGGATGCGGCGCCGACGATTCCCCGGCGCAGGACTCTCGGCGCGAACAGATCGCCGAGCCTGTCGCGGTCACCTACGACGGCGGAATCCACGTACTGGACGGAACCACCCTCCGACTCGCGAGCACGGTCGACCTCGACGGCTTCAACCGGCTCAACCCGGCGGGCGACGACCGCCACCTGATCGTCTCGACCAAAGAAGGCTTCCGAGTCCTCGACGCCGCCGCGGCCGAATTCACCGGCACCGCGTTCCCCGCCCCCGAGCCCGGCCACGTGGTGCGGCATGCCGGACGGACCGTGCTGTTCAGCGACGGAACGGGTGAAGTGGTCGCTTTCGACTCGGCCGAACTCACCGAGGGGCAACCGAAGACCTCCACCTACCGCGCGGCCGCCCCGCACCACGGCGTCGCGATCGAACTCGCCAACGGAGACCTCGTCGTGACGCTCGGCACCGAGGAGAAGCGGACCGGGATCGTGGTGCTCGACAAGAACCGCACCGAGAAGGCGCGCAACGAGGACTGCCCCGGCGTGCACGGTGAGGCGACCGCCGCGGGCGAGGCCGTCGTGATCGGCTGCCAGAACGGCGTGCTGGTCTACCGCAACGGCACGATCACCAAAGTGACCAGCCCGACCGAGTACGGCCGGATCGGCAACCAGGCGGGCAGCGAGACCTCGCCCATCGTCCTCGGCGACTACAAGCAGGACAAGGACGCCGAACTCGAACGACCGCAGCAGATCTCGCTGATCGACACGGTCACCGGCGCGTTGCGTCTGGTCGATATCGGCACCAGCTACACCTTCCGCTCGCTGGCCCGCGGCCCGCGCGGCGAAGCCCTGGTCCTGGGCACCGATGGCCGCATCCACGTCATCGATCCCGTCGCGGGCGCCGTCGTGCGCACGATCCCGGTCACGGGGACCTGGCAGGAACCGCTGGAATGGCAGAAGCCGCGGCCCGCGCTGTTCGTTCGCGGCGGCACCGCCTACGTCTCGGACCCCGCCACCAAGCAGGTCCACCGCATCGAGCTGGAGACCGGAGCGAAGACGGCGAGTGTCACGCTGCCGAGCACCCCGAACGAAATGAGCGGTGTGGTCGCTCACTGACTCCTGGCTCTCGTCGGTGGGGACAGAGGATGATGACCGCGATGACGAGTTCGGTGAAAGGACGAGTATGACGCTGTCGCCCTCGACCATCGGTCGCCGCACTCTGCTGGCCGCGGCAGCGCTCCTACCGCTGGCCGCGTGCGCACGGGAGAAGACCCCGTCCTCTGCCCCCACCGTCCAAGCGGACGAGCGCCACGATCGCCTGATCGAGTTGGAACGAAAGTTCGACGCACGCCTGGGCGTGTATGCCCGCGCGACCGGGACAGGCGCCACCATCGCCCACCGCGCGGACGAACGATTCGCGTTCTGCTCGACGTTCAAGGGCTTGGCCGCGGCGGCGGTGCTCCAGCGTAATCCGTTGTCGCACTTGGACACCGTCGTCACCTACACCCGCGACGACCTCCTGAAGAACGCCGCGGTGACCCCGCGGTACGTGGACACGGGAATGACGATCCGTCAGCTGTGTGACGCCGCGGTCCGCTACAGCGACGGCACCGCCGGCAATCTCCTGCTCCGTGATCTGGGTGGACCGGCCGAGCTGACGGCGTACGCGCGGAGTCTCGGCGACATGGTCACCCGGATGGACCGGATCGAGCCCGCGATCACGGAGGCCACCCCTGACGATCCGCGCGACACGACTTCTCCTAGAGCGTTCGGCGAGGTCTACGACCGGATCGTGCTGGGTGACGCCCTGCCGGTCGACAAGCGCGACTTCCTCCGCGACCTTCTGGAACGCAACGCCACGGCCGCGGGTGCGCAGCGGATCCGGGCCGGCGTACCGCAGGGATGGAAGGTGGCCGACAAGACCGGAACCGGTGACTACGGCACCCTCAACGACATCGCGATCGTGTGGCCCCCGGACTCGGCGCCGCTCGTCGTCGCCATCATGTCCGGTAAAGCCACCCGGGACGCCGCCTACGACCAAGCCCTCCTCGCCGAGGCCGCCGCGTACGTCGTAGAAACCCTCACTTAGACCGATGGGGTGCCCGCGCTCTCGATCGGGTGCCGGAGGGAACCTCGCGATGTCCGAGTCGGAGTTCTCGGGCTCCCGCTATTCGCGCTGGCGGGAAAACGTTGCGCGGCAGCTAGATTGGCACGATGCCACTGCGACATGAACCGGACGTCTCCAAGGCTGACTGGTTCACCGAGCGTGGCGATCCATGGACGCAGTTGTGTTCGATGGGTCCCAGTGGGTTCACCCGGTATGCCCGGTTGTTCCACCCCGCCACACCCGATGAGGACCCGTCGGATCCGGATGCGCTGCGAGACCGCGCGGGCGACCTCGACTCCGAGGTCCTGCAGCGGCTGTCGAACATCCTCGCCGGGCACACCGAGACGCCGGACGACTGCTATTTCGGACTCTGGGACGGCTTCGGCGACATCTACGGTGGCTCGTCGGTCGTCGTGTCGTTCAGTATGGACTCGTCCACGAATCTCGCGGCCGCACCCAGCGTCGCACCGGCCTTCCCGCCGGAGGTCATAGACGGCCCCCGGGTGCGGATTCCGGCGCGCGACTACCTGCTGTTCCGCGGGCCGTTGCGCGAGGCCGGGCAGTGGGGCGCCGCGGACCTGCTTCCGGGCTGGTCACGACCGATCAACAGCCCGAATCTCATCTGGCCCGCCGACCGGGCGTGGTTCGTCGCGACCGAGATCGATCTGCCCTGGACCGGCGTCGCGGGAAGCGCCGCGCTGATCGAGGCATTGCGGGCCGACGCGGCACTGGACGTCGAGGAGACGCAGCCGTCGGACTCCCCGCCGTACTGGCGGGACCGGACCTGAACTGTCCGGCGACCCGAAGGGACGCGATCCCGGCCTGACCGACGCTACGGTGGGATGACATGGACACTGCTGTGCTGGCCCTGCCGGAGTCCGCGCCCGCCCCTCGGTCCGGGGCGTCGGCGCGCGTCCGGTTCCGTGGCATCTCGAAAGCGCAGCCGGTGGTTGTCGTGGCCTGCTGTCTGGTCGTAGCGCAGCTGGCGATCCGTTGGTGGGTAGCCGACAGCGGCTATTTCTACTGGGACGATCTCATCCTGGCAGGCCGAGCGGCTCGATACGGGCTGTGGTCAACGGACCTGCTGCTGTACGACCACGACGGACACTTCATGCCGCTGGCTTTCGCCACGGCGTGGGCGGTGAACGCGGTGGCGCCCCTGGCCTGGGCCGGGCCGGTGGTGGTGCTGCTGGTCATGCAGCTCGGCGCGTCGGTGGCCGTGGTTCGCATGCTGCTGCTGGTGGCGGGCCCGCGGTGGCCGATCCTGCTCCCGCTGGTCTTCTACCTTTTCTGTCCACTGACCATCCCGGCTTTCGCCTGGTGGGCAGCCGCTCTGAACGCGCTGCCGCTGCAATTCGCCCTCGCCTGGGTGATCGGCGACGCGGTGCTGCTGGTGCGCGGCGGGCGGCGCCGATACGCGCTGTCCGGGGTCGCGGTGACGGCCGTGGCGCTGCTCTTCTTCGAGAAGTCGGTGATCGTGCCGTTCGTCGCGTTCGCCGTCACGGCGCTGGCCCACTACGTCGACGGCGGCGAGGGCGCCATACGCACGGTGCTGCGCAGGGGCGCGGCGCTGTGGATCGGATCGGGCGCGGTGCTGGCCTGCTGGTCGATCGGATACTTCGTGGTGGTGGACGGTCCCGGCCTACCCGATGGGTGGGAGGAGTTGCGCGACCTACTGCCCGGTGCGGCGTCTCTGGGGATCGTGCCCGCCTTGTTCGGCGGGCCCTGGGTGTGGGAACGGTGGCTACCGTCGACGCCGTGGGCGGATCCGCCCGGATGGGCGGTGGTGTCGGCCTGGCTGGCGCTGCTGGTCGTGGTGGCGCTGACGATCCGCGTCAGGCAGCGGGTCGGGGCGGTCTGGTCGACGGCCGCGGCGTACGTTCTGGTCGTTCAGCTGGCGGTGGCCCTGGCTCGCGGCGGGCCGAACACCGCGGCGGAGCTGATGCAGTCGCTGCGCTACGTCGCCGACATGGCGGTGGTGTCGGCCGCCGCCGGTGCGCTGATGCTGCGCGCCCGTCCCCGGCCGTCGAGTGGCCCGACGCGCGTGGCGCTTCCGCGCGGACCCGTGACGGTCGCGGTGACCGTGGTTTTCCTCGTGAGCAGTCTGTCGTCCACCTGGACGTTCGTGCGATCGTGGCGTGCGGGTCCGACCGAAACCTATCTAACGAATGTGCGATCGGCGCTGAGCGCATGGGACGGCGCACCCCTTCTGGAGCAGGAGGTCCCGTGGACTGTGCTGAACCCCCTGGCCTATCCCCAGAATCTCACCAGCAATGTGCTGGCGCCCATCGCCGCTCCCGGCACGTTCGCGGACTCGACACCCGACCTGCGCATGATCACCGACGACGGTCGGATCGTCGAGGCGGCGGTGTGGTGGAACCGGATCATCCTCCCCGGCCCCGAGCCCGGCTGCGGGTACCGGATCCACGGCGCAGCGCAGGCCCGCTTGCTGCTCGACGGTCCGATGCTCGAGAACAAATGGACGGCGCAACTCAACTACCTCGCGAGCCGTGACGGTCGGATAACCGTCGCTCTGGAACACGGCGAAGCGGTGACGGCGCCGGTCCGGAAGGGGCCCAACACCGTGTTCGTCCGCCTCGTCGGAGGCGGATCCGCACTTCGGATCGCCTCCCGGACGACCGGACTGGATCTGTGCGTCGGCGTCGGACCGGTCGGCGTCGCCTCCTACGACAACTGAACCACCACCGCGGCGTCATATCGCAAGCGGCGCGGCCCGGCGATCACGTGCTCGCTCAGTTCCCGGCGACGGCGGCCTCGGCCGCGGTGCGGGCGCGCGACAGCGCCTCCGGCACCGGGATCCGGCCCAGATACATCTCGGCGAGAAGGGGTTCGACGGCGCGGAGTGCGGCCGGAAAACCTGGACCGCCACCGGAAGAGATGCGCGGGCCGCGCAGCACATCGAAGAAGGGGGAGACGTCTATCCCTTTCCCGCGCCAGTAGTCGCGATAGCGCTGTTGTTCGGCGACGACCGCCGGGATGGTGGCGCCGTTCTCGGCCAGGTGGCGATTGCCCGCGCCGCTTCCGAGCCAGGCCAGCACCCGGCGCACCGCGTCCGGATGGCGGGTGGCGGCGTTGCCTGCCACGCCGATCGCGTTGTTCGTGCTCACTCGCCCAGTCGGCCCTTCCGGCAAC
Source organism: Nocardia sputi (assembly GCF_023501985.1). Classification (NCBI taxonomy): domain Bacteria; kingdom Bacillati; phylum Actinomycetota; class Actinomycetes; order Mycobacteriales; family Nocardiaceae; genus Nocardia; species Nocardia sputi. Next base: position 18,059 of record NZ_JAMFLC010000006.1, read on the forward strand.
AGCGCTACGCCCCACTCGAACCGGGCCTGCTGGGAGATCTGCGCGAGATTGAACGTCCCCGACTGGAGCAGCGCCAGTTTGCCTTGGAGGAAGGCATTCTTCGCGAACTCGGGGTTGGTGTTCGTATCCGCGGGTGCCGGCGCGAGCCCGTCGGCGATCAACCGCACCAGATAGGCGAACGCCGATACGCCCTGCGGGCTGTCGAAGACGAAGCGGTCCCGGTCGTCCTGGAAAGCGGCGCCCGCGGAACCCAGAAACGGCAGCTCGATGGACTGGAAGTCGTGGCCCGCGTTGTACGCCCACGGGGAGGCCGCCGCCAGCTTGCGCAGCAGCGGCCGGAAGGTGTCGTCGTCGCTCGGACTCCACCGCACCGCGGTCAGCTCCGCGGGATCGACGTGCGCGGCCGCAAGCAATTCCCGGTTGTAGTACACCGCTGTGCCGGCATCCACGAATTGCGGTACGGCCCAGAGCTTTCCGCCGCGCGTGTAGCGCAGGACCGCCGAGGGGTCCCAGGATCGCGCGGCTTCGGGACCCAGCGCCGCCCCGATGTCGATCAAACGCCCGGCATCGGCGTAGTCCTCGTACAAGTTGGTCCAGAACAAGTCGTCGGCGGTGCCCCCGGCGACGTCCAGGCGCAACTTCTGCTGGTAGGACGCCCACGGCACCACCGTGATCCGCACTTCGACGTCCGGATTCGCCCGCTCGAACTCCGCGAGCGAGGCACGGTAAACCGGAACGAAACTCTCGTCCCAGATCCGCAACCCCACCACCGTGCGGCCGGACCCGTCGCCGCCGCGACCGAGCCACAAGGCGGCCGCGACCAGCAGGGCCGCGGCGAGCGCGAGGGCGAGCGCCAGGCGGGTCGAGGTTCTCATTTGACCCCCGTCCACGCGATCGACCGCAGCACCTGCCGCTGGAAGACCACGAACAGCACCACCAGCGGCGCGATGGCCAGCGTCGTGGCTGCCAGCACCAACGTCCACTGCGCGTTGTACCGGGTCTGAAGATTCGCCGTCGCCACCGTCAGCACCTGCCACGAGCGACCGCTGCTCGCGACCAGCGGCCACATGAAGTTGTTCCACTGCGAGACGACCGTGATGAGCGTCAGCGTCGCCAGCACCGGCCGGCTCATCGGCACCATCACGTGCACGATGATGTCCAGGGTGTTGGCGCCGTCGAGCCGCGCCGCACCGATCAACTCCTGCGGAATCGCGCGAAAGTACTGGCGCAGCAGGAAGATCGCGTAGGGCGAGCCGAACACGAACGGCAGCACCAGCGCCCAGAAAGTGTTGAGCAGGCCCACTTCCGCGAACATCAGATACAGCGGGATCAACGTCACCATCGGCGGCACCATCATCGTGGCCAGATACACCCAGAACAGCGCGTCACGGGCCGGGAAGTCGGTGCGGGCGAACGCATAAGCCGCGAGCACCGAGGTGATCAGCTGGCCGCCCGTGACGAACACCGTCATCAGCGCGGTCACCAGCACCGCCCGCCCGAATCCGTAGTCGAGCACGGTCCGGAAGTTGTCCGTGGTGGCCGGATGCGGCAGGGCCAGCGGTGACCCGGTTGCGAACTGGTCCGGCGTCTTCACCGCCGTGAGCGCGCTGAGCAGCAGCGGCGCCACGGTCAGCAACGCCGCTGCCGAGAGCGCCGCGTACGCCGCCGCCGAACGAAGGCGATCAGAACTCATAGGTGGTCCGATTCCGGAAGTAGCGGTGCTGCGCCACGGTGATCGCGAACATCACCGCGAAGACCACCAGCGCCATGACGGCGGCCCGGCCCGGCCGTGCGGCGTCGAACGCCTCGGAGAAGATGCGCATCGCGACCACATCCGTGCGATCGCCGGGCCCGCCCTTGGTCAACGCGTAGACGGTGTCGAAGGTCTGGAACGCGCTCAGCACGCCGGTGACGAGCACGAAGAACATGGTGGGACGCAGCAGCGGCAGGATCAGCCAGCGGGTCCGGCGCCAGCCGGTCGCCCCGTCCAGCGCCCCCGCGTCGAGGATCTCGCCGGGTATCGCGCGGATCCCGGCCACGAAGAACAGAGCCACGTACCCGAAGTTCGCCCACACGCTCACCGCGGCCACCGACGGCAGCGCCAGCGCCGGATCCGACAACCATTCGATACGCCGCCCGAGCACGGCGTTGACGACGCCCCCGGTCGGCGCGAACATCCACTGCCACACCACACCCACCGCCACCGGCGCGCACATCCACGGCAGCGCGTACATCACCCGCAGACTCCGCGCGCCGCGCCGTCGCGCGAGCGGAGCCGCGATCGTGAAACCCAGCACGGTCTGCGCGGGCACCACGATCACCGTCAACGCGAGCGTCACCAGCAGGGCATGGCCGAACGCGGCGTCGCCCAGCACCGAGCGCCAATTGCGCAGGCCCACGAACTCCCTGGGCCCCAACAGGTTCCAACTGTGCAGACTGAGCCATGCCACCACCAGGATCGGCAGCAGCAGGAACGCCCCGACGCCGATCAGGCTCGGCAGCAGGAGGACATAGCTCGTCACGCTACGACGAGCCGCACGCCGGTTCATGTGCTGCGACGTTACCGCCCCCGCCCGCCGCCGCCCGGCGGGCGTCAGTCGGTCGGGCCGCCCGCCACGTAGATCACCTGGCCGGAAACGAAACCAGCGCCCTCGCTCACGAGAAACGAGGCGGTGTGCGCGATGTCCTCGGGAGTGCCGACACGCTGCACGGGAATCTGCGCGGCGGCGGCCTTCTGGAAGTCCTCGAACGAGACGCCGACGCGGTCGGCGGTGGCGGCGGTCATATCGGTGACGATGAACCCCGGAGCGATCGCGTTGGCCGTGACGCCGAACTTGCCCAGCTCGAAGGCCAGGGTCTTGGTGAAACCTTGCAGGCCCGCCTTGGCCGCCGAGTAGTTGGCCTGGCCGCGATTGCCGAGCGCAGAGGTGCTGGACATGTTGACGACCCGGCCCCACTTCTGCTCGACCATGTACTTCTGCACCGCGCGGGTGAGCAGGAAGGCTCCGCGCAGGTGCACGTTCATCACCGCGTCCCAGTCGCCGACGTTCATCTTGAACAACAGGTTGTCCCGGAGGATGCCCGCGTTGTTCACCACGACGGTCGGCGCGCCCAGCTCATCCTCCAGTCGCCCGACGGCGGCGGCGACGGACTCCTCGTTCGACACGTCTGCGCCGAGCGCGACGGCCCGCCCGCCGGCCTCGGTGATCGCGCGGACGGTGTCGGCGCACGCGGCCGCATCGAGGTCCAGCACGCCGAGCCGAAGCCCGTCCGCCGCCAATCGCTTGGCGATCGCCGCACCGATTCCTCGTGCGGCGCCGGACACTACTGCAACTCGCTCGGCCATGAGCGCGTCCCTTCGTCGATCGGATGTCGAGGCGGTCATTCCGCACCGCTGAATTACCACATTCTCGAGCAGAAGGCTTGCTCGGCGGTCGACCCGGTGATTCGATCGCCAGGTGACCGACCAGAACGACGTACCCCGCATCGTCAGCGCCAGCCGCGAGATCGGCGCGAGCGCCGCGGCAATCTTCGAGCTCATCGCGGATCCGGCCCAACAGCCGCGCTGGGACGGCAACGACAATCTGGCGCAGGCCGCCACCGGGCAGCGAGTGCGGCAAGCCGGGTCGGTGTTCAGCACGACACTGACCAACGGCGCCGTGCGCGACAACCACGTGGTGGAGTTCGAGGAGGGCAGCCGAATCGCGTGGCGCCCGTCGGAGCCCGGCAGTCAGCCGCCCGGCCACCTGTGGCGCTGGGAGCTGGAACCGGTGGGCGAGGGCCGCACCCGGGTGACCCACACCTATGACTGGACATCGCTGACCGACGAGAAGCGCCTCGTCCGCGCCCGTGCGACCACCGCCGACAAGCTCTCGGCCTCGCTCGACCGCCTCGCGGCACTGGTCGAACAGGAAGCGAATCCGGCGACACCGTGAGCCTCGCGGTCCCTGCCCCATGCAACCTGTTCGTCGCCAATTTTCCGTGGCCCGATACAGGTCTCGATCTGGTGCCCGAACGGCGTGCACAGGCACGACGTGGTCGTCCGGGCTGACCTCACGAGCGTGACTCGGCGCGGACTGCACGGCAGGTAACCCCCCGGGAAGAGGCGCGAAATCACCGCTGTGCGTCGATCGGGGCGATCACGTCACGGCCGCATGCCCGTTCGAGCCGGGCGTTCGGCGCGCATGCGGCTGGTCGGTGGTGGTCCGGTAACCTTGCCCGATGACCTCGCCACGCCGTGTGAACAGGGGGCCGAAGGCGGCGGCCGGCAACCGGGCGGCTCTGATCCAGGCGGCACGGGAGGTCTTCGCGGAGAGCGGCTTCGACGCTCTCATCGCGGAGAAGCTGGAGGATCCGGATCAGCGCGGTGCGCGCCGCGCGGGTGGGACGTCACCGCGCCCGAGGCTCGCCGCGCCGTGTGCCGGCTAACGGGAGCCGAAGCCGTAGGTAGGCACGGGGGCTCGATGCCGATGCCGATGCCGATACCGGTGCCCGGCCGGACTGAGGGCGTCGGGCGCGTGCGGCCCGGTCCGCAGGGCGGAAAGAACGCCGAGGGCGGGCGGTCGACCTGCTGCCCACGCTGGGAAGGCCTGCTTTTCAAGTTAGCCTACCCTTATGAATGCGACGGCGGTGGTACACGAGCCGGGCCCGCGGGCCGTCCGATCGAAGCGGTCCCGAAAGCCGCTGCGGCGCAAACTGATCTCGATACATCGCTGGTCCGCGTTGATTCTCGGCGTGGTCCTTGTCGTCCAGTCGACGTCGGGCGCGATCCTGCTCTACCGCGCCGAACTGTTCCGAGCCCGGCACGCCTCCTTCTATCACCACACGGACGCGCCGCCGGTGATCGATACCGAGCGAGCCGTCACGCTGGTGCGGGAGACCGATCCAGGTTTCGACGTCGGCTGGGTCGGCATGGACGGCGGTGTGATCGTCATCGGTAACGCGCAGTACACCGCCGCGTACTCGGTGGATCCGGGTACCGGGCGGATCAACGAGCGGGCGAACCTGACCGACGGTGTGCTGGGCTGGCTGGTCAATCTGCACGACTGCGCCTTCGGCTGCGCGCGCTACTCGGGCGTGATACCCATGCTGGAGAACCAGGCTCCGCTCATCGACATCACCTGGGCGGCAATGATTCTGGGCTTGCTCGGCCTACTGCTGGTATCGCTCGCGGTGTCCGGTGCGGTCATCTGGTGGCCGTCGCTCAAACGGCTGCGCCACGGGTTTCGCGTCCGATGGCGGAAGGGCCGCTTCGCACGCGACCGCGACCTGCACAACGTCATCGGCGTCCTCGCCGTGCCGTTCCTGTTGATGTGGGGGATCACCGGCATCACCATCGAATTGCCCGCCGTGCAGCGGGCCTGGCTCGTCGCGACCGGTGGCAACGCGAATCTCCTTCGGACCGAAAAGTTCTTCGTGCCGCGTTCGGTCGACACCGGCCGGGCGCCGATACCCATCGGCGAGGTGGGTGCGATCGTGCACCGAGCCGCGCCGGGCCGACTGGCCTACCTGCTGCTACCCACGGACGCCGCTCCGTACTATCGCGCCACCGTCGCCGGCGCCTACTCGCCCCGCGAACACCGCCTCTTCTACAGCGGTGACGTCATGGTGTATGTGAACGTCTACGACGAGTCCGACATCAAGGTGGTCGACGCCAGCCACGACCGGCCGCTCGCGAATACCTTCTACGCCAAGGTCTTCGAGCCCGCGCACTTCGGCTGGATGGTGAACGGGTGGTGGCGACTGGTATGGCTGGCCTTCGGCCTGACTCCGCTCGCGCTCGCTGTCACCGGCTTGTCGACCTGGCTCTTGCGGCGTCGAACCCGACACCGCCGCGAACGTGCGAGAACATAGCCATTCATCCGAATTGCGGCGAGGGCTGGATCACTCGGCGGCAGAGCATTCGCCGATAACTTCCGGATCGGGAACCGTGCAGTGACCATCCTGACCGGCCCGCCCGGAGCGGGGAAGACGACCGTGGCCGAGCTCCTGGCCTCCGACGCGCATGTTCCGGCAGTGCACGTGACGCCCGACTTGTTCTATCGCTCGATCCGCACCGGATTCGTCCTGCCCTACCTGCCCGAAGCGCAACGGCAGAACGAAGTGGTCGTGGACGCGATCGTCGCAACCGTCGCGACGTTCGCCCGCGGCGGCTACGACGTCGTGGTCGACGGAATCGTCGGGCCGTGGTTCCTGCCGCCGTTTCGTGCGGCCGCCGAACGCGACGGTCTGGCCCTGTCTTACGTGGTTCTGCGGCCCGACCTGGACATCACGTTGTCACGCGCGCAGCGGCGCGCCGACCACGAACTGAAGGATATCGACGCGATCACCGGCCTCTACACCGCGTTCGAGCGACTCGGAGACCTCGACCGCCACGCGATCGACACCGGGCACCACGACGCGGAACGGACAGCCGCCGAAGTCGGCGTGTCCTCGCCGCAGGCGAACACCGCTTGGCGTGAAACGGGCGTGTCCGCGCCGCAGTCCTATCCGGACAGTTCTTTTCGATCGTGTGAAGAAGCCTCGAGGCTGATTCGCCTACCCCGAGCCGGGTAGTACGCGGATGTGGCGCAAAGGGCCACAGTCGGTTTCATCCGCTACCGAAAGGAGCAAGTGATGGCAGACAAGAACAACCCCGGGCAGTTCGGCAACCGTTCCGACACCGAGGAGCAGGCGCGCCGCGGCGGCCAGGCCAGCACCGGCAGCTTCGGCGACAGCAACTCCGCCGATCCCAGCGCGGCCGGACGCAAGGGCGCCGAAGCTCAGCCCACCGAAGCCAAGGTGCGTGGCGGCGAGCACAGCCACGCCAATCGCTGACACCGATCGAACACGGGCCGGGCGGAACAACCGCCCGGCCCGTTTTGTGTCAACGATTCGCCGCAACCGGCTGCGCCGGCCGCTGCGGCACGACAGCCACCAGGCTCGAAGTCGTCAGTCCGATCAGCGTCATCGGGTGAGCCGATCGAGCAGCGCCCGATGTCCGCGCAGCGGAGCAAGAGCCGAGCCGTGATCGCGTTGCGCCGGCACCGCCACCGAGTGGCCAGAGCGGCAGCGTCGCGATGCTCAACGGGATGCCGATCAGGTAGAACAGGCCCGCCGCGATACGGCGCACCTCCTCGATGCGGTTGCCGAGCTGTTCTCCCCGGCCCCGGTTCGACGAACAGATAGGCCGCAGCGCCACAGGATTCAACCAACCCCGTACGCATCGCCCTCGCGCATCAACACGTCCGCTCAGCACTCCCGGTATGGCTTCCGACGCGACCGGGCCCGATGCACCGCGTCGGCGCTAGCGGGCACCGACCGCCGTGATGACGTCACGAGCCCGAATGTTCGCGCGCTGGTTTCCGATTCAGCGCTATCTCGACGCTCGCCGCGATCGTGCCGACCCCGAACAGTACTTCGAACAGCACGGGAAGTGCCGCACCGAGACCTGCGGTGTCATCTGCTAGCTATGTAACTGTCTATTAGTGCCTGTCAGTAACTGGAGGTCGGACGTGTTGACGCTAACTCGCCTTGCCCTCCCCGACGGCGCCGACGGGTGTGAGCCAACAATTATTGCCGCTGATGTGCTGTTCAACCTGCATGATTCCACCGAGTGAGCCAGATTCGGATTGCGGGGAGGTCAAGTACGAGCAAGTTGCGGAAAGTCCTGACATCATGCGCGGTTGCTTGATAAGTTAATGACTGTTCTTATCACTCTGCGACGGAGTGGAACGAGCGCAGCCAACTTTCGTCGCATCATCGCGGTCGCGCTCGGGCTCAATGAGGAGTAGCGAAAACATGGATGACCTCAGTAGGCGCAACGCGTTGAAGGCCGGTGGCGTGTTGGGTGCGTTCGGCGCGTTGGCGATGGTGAGTCCCGCACGGGCGGAGCCGTGGACGTGGTCCCCGGAGGGTTCGGTGGCCGGTACCGGTGCAGGGGCCGATCCGATGACCGTGTGGGATCCCGAAGCCGACGAGCTGGTGGCTTCGTTGATCGACCGGGGTGAAGTCCCCATGATCAATGGGTTGTTGCGGACCTGGACCAGGAACGGTCAGCCGTTGCCTGCTGGTCTGCCGTCGGAATTGCGGGATTTCATGGAGTACGCCCGTCGGCTGCCACCCTGGGCCGATCAGGGCAAGCTGGGCACCGCGATCGAGTTCAACAAGAAGCGGGGACTGTATCTGGGTGTGCTCTACGGGCTGGCCAGCGGCATGATGAGCACGGTCATTCCCAAGGAGGCGCGCGCGGTCTACTACTCCAAGGGCGGTCACGATCTGAAGGACCGCATCCTCAAGACCGCGAAACTCGGCTACGACATCGGAACCGCGAATGCCTACGGCCCCGATGGCGAGATGGTCGTCACCTGCGTCAAGACCCGGTTGGTGCACGCGGCAGTGCGTCATCTGCTGCCGCAGTCCCCACACTGGGTGCACTCCGCCGACGAGGACATCCCCATCAGCCAGAACGACATGATGGTCACCTGGCACAGCCTGCCGACGACCGTCATGCGGCACCTGACCGCGTGGAAGGTGCCGATTCCGGCGCACGAGTCGGAGGCATTCCTGCACTCGTGGCAGGTCTGCGCGCACATGCTCGGCATCCGCGACGAGTACATCCCCAATTCCTGGGCCGAGGCCAACTCCCAGGCTGCGCAGGTCCTGGATCCCATACTGGCGCCGACCCCGGAAGGCGCCAAACTGGCCGACCGGCTCCTGCGCCTGGGCGTCAACCTCGACCTGGCCATTCTCAGCAAGCCGGTGCTCGGCGCGTTCACCCGCTTCCTGCTCGGCGACAAGATCGCCGACGGGCTGGCCATCGCCAGGGAACCGGTCTGGGACCCGCTGCTGCGGGTGAGCTGGGGCCCTTTCATCGCCGTGCGCGAAGGCCTGCTGCCCGTGGTCCCGCTCGCGCCGGACGCCTACTGGCTGTTCGACGAATTCCTTCGTCAAGCAGCACTGATCTACCTGGCCGAACTACGAATGCCGATCAGCATCGAGCTCCCGACGATGAACCGAGACATGAGCCGACCACCCCGCTGACCCAGGTGTGGTGAACGATTTCGCCTGCCGCTGTAGCTGACCGGCTCGTCGAACCTTCCGTGCGGCGAGAACAGCGGAATCTGTAGGCCGTGCCAGATCATGCGCCGTATCCGGACGGGACTATCGGTCGGGCGTCGACCCTGGACACCGTGTCGCCGTAAACATGTGCGGACCGGTCGCATTCGACGATGAAATCGCGCGGGAATCCGAGTTCGAACGGGACTGCCGCCTCCAGCGTGGCTGCCGCGTCGGCCGGTAGCGCGAGGGCGGCGGCGTCGAGGTTCTGCGTGAGCTGGGCCGCGCTGCTGACTCCGATGATCGGTAGGACGGCGGGCGACCGGTGGCGGGTCCAGGCGAGCGCCACATGCGCCGGGGGCACACCGAGTTCGGCCGCGACGGTGCCGACAGCCGCGGCTGCGGCGTGCTCCCGTTCGGTGTATCGGCCGGGGTCGGTGCGTCGCCCTGTGGTGCCGGACAGGATCCCGCGGGCCAGCGGTGCCCAGGCGGTCACGGTCATGCCGAACGCCTCGGCCATCGGCAGCAGTTCTCTTTCGATATCGCGTTGCAGCAAGTTGTAGGGCACCTGCAAGCCGGAGAACGGTGTCCGGGCCCGGCATTCGGCCAGGGTGTTGGCCTGGGCCACGACCCATGCGGGGGCATCGGAGATGCCGAGGTACAGCACTTTGCCGGCGCGCACCACGTCATCGAGCGCGTGCATCGTTTCCTCGATCGGCGTGTGCCGGTCCCAGACGTGCGCCCAGTACACGTCGATGTAGTCGGTGCGTAAGCGTCGCAGGCTCTGCTCGAGCGATTTGATCAGGTTCTTGCGGTGATTGCCCGAGGCATTCGGGTCGCTCGCATCGCGGGTCAACGTGTACTTGGTGCCGATGACGAATCGGTCGCGGTCGTCGAGCACCGTGCCGAGCATCTCCTCACTCGCACCGTAGGCCGAGGCCGTGTCGATGAAGTTGCCTCCGGCGTCGGCGAACACGTGCACGATTCGCCGGTATTCATCGATGTCGTCGATCGCCATGGTGCCCAGCGCGAGTTCGGATACACGCAGACCGGTTCGGCCGAACAGTCGATATCGCATCATGAGTGCAGCATGCCTCGCCGACGCGGCCGTAGACAGGCCGTGGCAGTGCCAGTAAGCCGGCGCCGCGTCCACTCTCCGCGCTATGGCCTCCTGAACGTGCGCCGGTAGGCGCCCGGGGTCGTGCCCACCTGGTCGCGGAAGCGGCGGCGCAGGTTCACCGCCGAGGGCTACACCTCCGTATTCGTCGCCGATTCACCTGTCCGCGAACTCTTTCCAGGAATCGGCCTGCGTCCCCTCTGGACCGGACCGGGTGGCGCGCACGCCAACGTGCTGGAGATGGACCCGGGCACGTCGTGGCCGCGCCGCGACGTCCATGAGCCCGGCCCGGAGGAGGTCTACGTCGTCGCGGGCACGTTCAACGACGGCGCGCGGGATTACCCGGCCGGAACGTTCCTGCACGCCCCGGCCGGGTCCTGGCACGTGCCCGCGACCACGACCGGCTGCACACTGTTCGTCTTCTACCCGGCCGGGTAGGCGGCCTGGTGGCGGAGTTCAGCGCAGGCGTGCGGAGATGGCGGTGGCCACCGCGACGGTCTTGGCGCACACGTCCCAGTCGACACCCGTGGCTATGCCGGGGGCGACGATCCCGAGGTGGAACGAACCGCCCGAGGGCACCGAGACGTGGGTGCCGCATCCGCCGTTGCGGCCGTCGGGGCGGATCTCGTGGGGGTCGAGCACGAAACCGGCGATCTCGTCGGGGCCCAGCACCGCGCATGGATGATCGGTCAGCTCCGCGACCGTCCACGGCGGCGGCCCCAGCGCCGGTGTCGTCGCCGAACTCGGCGAGGCCGCGGGTTCGGTCGCAGCGGGAGTGTCGCACCCGGTCACCGCCACCACGACCGCCCCGACGACCAGCCACGCCCGATCGCGTCGCACTTTTCGCGTCACCGTCCCCTCCCGCTCGATCACATCAGAGTTACACGACCCCGGCGGAAGTCGTACGGATCGAGCATTGCCGACGCTCGGATCCGGCGTTTCCAGATCCACTCGTCGGGTCGGTGAGCAGGCTTGGTTCCCCGGCCGCGGCGCTCTATGTCGCAACCGCGACATCGGGTGCTATTTCCCTCGCGGAGGACGATCCCCCAGCGGCTATCCCAGGGAAGCGGCGGCGAAGCTGCGCGATGCAACGCAGAACTTCGTGAAGTTCGGTCCGGAGCCGACGCAATTCGGTGGCGTGTTGCACCGGATTCGCCCCTGTCCGCGCCATCGCTTTGATGAACGAGTCCAGTTCTTCGGCCTCCGCGACGAGCAACTCGAAGAACATTCCCGCCTGTGCCCGGTCGGCGTGGTCAGTGGACGGGTCGCGTCTGGGGATCTCGGCCAGTTCTCTGCTCGCACGGCTTTCGACGAGTAACGGAACGAAATCCCGGACCGAAGCTCCCCCGAAGCGTTGATGGACTCGTCGCACCACCACCGCGACAGTTTCTGAAGGGAGCTCCGGATGGCACTTCGCGAGTCGCGTGACCACCCGCCCGATCTGCCTGACCTCGTCATTTTGCATCGCTCAGCCCCTGTTCGGTGACCATGTGCGTGAAGCGCGCCTACCCTGCGTCGCAAGACCCCGGATGTAGCACTCACAAACCGGGACTTCGTGGCGGACCGACCGCGCCGAGACTGCCCTAAGCGTCACACGAGCAATGTACCGCTATACAACGGCACGCTCAATAGTGGCTAGGTTGAAGATTCAGTTCGCCGGGAAGACCAGCTCGGTAGCTGTTTGGGCGGTGTCGCCCTTCGCCGGTGTTTGCAGCGATACGCTGGGCTTCGGCGAAAGGTGAACGCATGTTGCCGGTCTCTCGAGACATGGTGGTGGGATAACAGCCGCGCGATGACCGAGGACGATCTGCCGCGGACGCGCCGTGAGGTGATGAGGCCTGTCACGGCGGAGCTGCGCGCGGCTGGTTTCGAGGACGCGGTGGAGATCGGGCGCGGGGGCTTCGGGGTGGTGTATCGCTGTCGGCAGCCGACGTTGGACCGGACGGTGGCGGTGAAGGTGCTGTCCGCGGAACTGGACGCCGACAATCAGGCGCGGTTCGTGCGGGAGCAGCGGGCGATGGGCCGGTTGACCGGGCATCCGAATATCGTCACCGTGCTGGAGGCCGGCGCCACCGAGAGCGGGCGGCCTTATCTGGTGATGCCGTATCACCCGCTGGGTTCGGTGGATGCGTGGATCCGCGCCAATGGTCCGCTTTCGCTGGAGAAGGTGTTGGCGCTCGGGGTCAGGATCGCCGGGGCGCTGGCAGGAGCGCATCGCCTGGATATCGTGCATCGGGATGTGAAGCCGGGCAACATCCTGCTCACCGAGTACGGCGAGCCCGCGTTGACCGATTTCGGTATCGCCCATATCGCGGGTGGGTTCCGGACGACCGCGAGTGTTGTGACCGGGTCACCGGCGTTCACCGCCCCGGAGGTCCTCGAGGGAGACGACCCGACCCCGGCCGCGGATGTCTACGGGCTGGGCGCGACCCTGTTCTGTGCGTTGACCGGGCATGCGGCGTTCGAGCGGCGCGGCGGCGAGAACATGGTGGCGCAGTTCGTGCGGATCACCACCCAACCGGTGCCGGACCTGCGAGAGGACGATATTCCCGAGGACGTGTCGGCGGTGGTGGAATCGGCGATGAGCCGCGACCGCCACGAACGGCCCTCGGCCGCCGCTTTGGGCGAGACTCTCCGGCAGGTGCAGCGGCGCCTGGGGTTCGCAGTGGGGGAGATGGCGTCGCGAAGCGAAGCCGATCACGAGCCGCACGACCAGAAGCTCGACCATCCCGAGCAGAAGCCACCACTGCCGGGGTGGCGCAGGCCGACCGCGGCAGCGCGGGACCGTAGTGGCAATCTGCCGCTCGAGCTGACCAGCTTCGTCGGCCGGCGCAGTGAACTGTCCGAGGTGAAGAATCTTCTGTCGGTGTCGCGGCTGGTGACGTTGACCGGTGTCGGCGGTGTCGGCAAAACACGGTTGGCGTTGCGCGCCGCCGCCGGTGCGCGCCGCGATTTCGAAGACGGGGTGTGGCTGATCGAGCTGGCCGAGGTGTCCGACCCAGCGCTGCTGGTCGATGTGGTGGCGGCGGCCCTGGGTTTGCGAGACGCGGGGGCCAGGCCATTGCTCGAGATCGTTATCGACTTTCTGGGCTCACGCGAGACCTTGCTGGTGTTGGACAACTGCGAGCATATGGTGGAGGCCGTGGCGGCGTTGACCGAGACGGCGCTGCGGACCTGTCCTGATCTGCGGATCCTGGCCACCAGCCGCGAGCCACTGAATATCGCCGGGGAAGCTGTGCTGCGGGTGCCGCCGCTGACGGTCTCGGACCCCAACCGGGAGCCGACGTTACAAGGAATGCCTCGTTTCGATGCGGTGACATTGTTCGCCGACCGCGCCGCGGCAGCGGTACCGGGCTTCGAAATCGACGAGGACAACAAATCCGCCGTGACCCGGATCTGTGCCCATTTGGATGGGGTGCCGCTGGCGATCGAGCTGGCCGCCGCACGGATGCGCACGATGTCACCTGATCAGATCTTGGCCCGGCTCACCGACCGGTACGCGCTGCTGACCCGCGGCAGCCGCACCGCCCCACCTCGGCAGCAGACGCTGAAGTGGTGTATCGACTGGAGTTACGAGTTGTGCCGTCCAGCCGTACAGCGGTTGTGGGCGAGACTGTCGGTGTTCGCGGGCAGCTTCGAACTCGACGCCGCCGAACAGATCTGCGGCACCGGCCTCACCTGCGAGCAGGCGGTCGCAGACGCCGAGCGAAGTCCGCTGGATGCGCTGACCTCCTTGGTGGACAAGTCGATCCTGATCCGGGAGGAAGTCGACGCGGTGGTGCGTTTCCGGATGCTCGAGACACTGCGCGAATACGGTCGGGAAAAGTTGCGTGAGTCCGGTGAGGACACCGAGCTGCGCCGACGGCACCGCGCTTGGTACCAGCAATTGGCGCTCGACGCCGAAGCCGGGTGGATCAGCCCTTGGCAGCCCGAGTGGATCGCCAGACTGGAGCGGGAGCAATCCAACCTGCGCGAAGCGCTGGAATGCTGCTTGTCCGAGGACACCGAGGACGCGGCGGAAGCAGGGCTGCGCATCGTCGCCGCGCTACACGAGTTCTGGAGCTTTCGCGGCCTGTACGGCGAAGGCCGCTTCTGGATCGACCGCGTTCTCGCCCACCCCCGCGCGCACTCGATACCCGACCGCATCGGCGCCCTGCGTGCCGCCTGCGAAGTCGCCGCGCCACAGGGAGATTTTCAGGCTGCCGCCGCCTTCCTGGAGGAGGGACGAGCACTCGCCGCGCAGACCCCCACCCCCAGCATCGAGGGACAGCTCGCCTACGCCGCCGGCGTCGTCGCCCTCGCTCGCGGCGAGGTGGCCGAAGCATCGGCCGCCCTCGGACGAGCTGTCGAGATGCTCAGCTCCAACCGGACGGGAGAGTTGTACGTCAGCGCTCTGGCCATCCTCGCTTGGTCGTTCGAACTGCGCGGCGACGTCGCACGAGCGAGCGAACATTACGGCCAGGTACTTTCCATCACCGAAGCGCAGGGCGAACTGCTCTATCGTTCGACCGCGCTGCGTGGCTTGGGTGTCGCCGCCTGGCAGCAAGGTGAGCGGGACCGTGCCCGGCAGTTGCTGGAGGAGGCGTTGCGCGTCAATCGGCGGCCGAACAGCCCGGTGGTCGTCGCGTTCGGTCTCGAGGCGCTGGCTTGGACTGTCGCCGACCACGGCGACGTCGAGCGTGCTGCTGTCCTGATGGGAGCCGCGCAGGGCCACTGGCTGGTGGGCAGCAGCGTGCGGGCCGTCTTGCGGAGTATGTCGCGCTTTCATGAGCAATGTGAGCGAACGACGCGTCGCGCCCTCGGCGCTCGCGGATTCGACGCGGCCTTCCGGCAAGGCCAGGGAATGGGCATGGACGCCGCAGTCGCGTACGCGCTCGGGGAACAGACCACCGGCAAGTCGTCCGCGTCCGGCCGGTCCACGAAGCTGACCAAGCGAGAGGGGCAGGTCGCCGACCTCGTCGCCCAAGGACTCAGCAACAAGCAGATCGCCGCCAAACTGATGATCTCCCAACGCACCGCCCAAGGCCACGTCGAACACATCCTGACCAAACTCGGCTTCAACTCACGCACACAAATCGCCGCCTGGATCGTCGCGGAAGCCCAACAGACACAGCTATAGCCCGCCGGCGTGTCAGCCGCGCCAGGTTTCGAGGACGTGATCGACGGTGGGACGGATCCGGGCCCTGGCCTCCGGGCGGGGGATGCCGGTCATGAGAAGTTGGTCGTAGTCGGTGTCGCGGTGACGGATCGAGGCTATGACGGCGAGGGTGAGCGCTTCGGGAGAGAGAAGTTTGGCCGCGGCGGTGCGGCCTACGCGGCCGCTGCCGCGGGCGGCGGCGTGTTCGGCGATTTCGGTGGCGCGGTCGGCGGGGCAGCCCGGGAACAGTCGGCGGATCTCCTCGGACATGCGGGCGTGGTATTCGACGTCCTGGGCGGCGCGGCGGGCGCGGTCGCGCTCGCGGCGGCGGGTGCGGGCATCGTCGTCTGCCAGGCACTGTTGCTCGGCACGGGTGAGGGCGGCTTCCTCGACGAGGATGCCCAGCCGTTCGTAGCGTTTGCGACGCTGGTTGAGGCGGACCACGACGGCGGCGAGGGCGCTTTCCTTCTTGGCGCGCCGGCTCAGCGCCGCGTTCCCGGCGGGCAGAAATTCCAGATGATCGAGGTCCGAACAGGTCAGGCACAGCGGTCCGGCCGCGGAGGTGATCAGGTAGGGGCCGGTTTCGGCGCATTCGGCGCATGTCCACGGCTGCGTGGCCTCGACCACCGTGAGGTCCGGGGGCCGGTTCTGGCGTTGGACGATCTGTTCGCGCCGGGCCGGGCTGAGTTCCGCCGAAAGCCAGTGCACGCGGAACGCCTCCTCGTCGCCGTCGTCGACGAATCGCAGCGCCTGGCGATCGCGCGCGCCCGACAGATACGCCGCTGTGCTCGCGGTGAGCCCGTGTTCGCGGGCCCACTCGCTCAGCAGTTCGGCCGCCTCTTTCATTCGCCGCCCGTCGACGGCCGTGACTCGTTCCAACGACAGCACCTGCCCTTGGCGCCAGCGATCGATATGGCTGGATCGCACCCACCCCAGAACGGCGAAGATATCGACCGCCGACACGTATTTGCGTTGGGCCAGCGTTGCTTCCGCAGCCTCGACCACTCGCCGCCGCAGCTTGGACACGGGTTCGAACCCTAGCGCACGCCGCGGGTGCGCTCGGCGGTCGCCCACACCAGCCCGCCAATCCCCACCGCGGTCTCGCCACCGCGATTCGCCTGCGCCGGATCGGCGGAGAACCGGTGATCGTGCAACGAGCACCGGACCGCCGATCCGGCGGCTACTTCGGCGCCGCGAGACACGGCTGTTGCGGCGCGGTTCGGCGTCCCTTCACGCGGCGTCGAGGGCTGCGGTGATCTTGTGGGTCATCGTGTCCAGGGTGGGGCTGGGCTGGCCGGGATGGGTGCGGGTGGCTGTTTCGATGGCGTCGAGGACGGTGCTGCGGAAGTTGTCGGCCTCGGCCGGGTCTTGTTTCTGGAGCAGACTCATGGCGGCGGTCAGGGCCGGTAGCACGTGGTCGGCGAGTTCGGCTGCGGACTTGCCGTGCGGGTTGATGTCGTTGGTCTTCGCGGCGAGCACGTGCCCGAGGATGCCGGTCGCCGAGGACAAGGCGATGGATCCGTTCGTGGCGGCCTTGTGGGGCTCGCCGGTGGCATCAGCGGCGGCCATCAGCGAGACGGCCCCGTAGGCGGCGGTCCGCAGGGTGCTGTTGTCTTGGTCGGTGAGGGTGACTGGTTGTGTGCTCCCTGGAATCTGTTGAGAGTGGGTCGATCGAACGGTGGGATGGTGGAATGCGGTCGGGTCGGTATCGGGTGGCGTTCAGAGCGTTTCGCTCGGCGCACCGTGCGGGTGATGGGCGGCTGCGGTCTGGTGTACGGCTTGGGCGATGGCGCGGAAGTCTTTGCGCAGGAGGGCGCCGTGGTTGCTGGGGACCTTCGCGCTGATCTGGATGTTCCGGTTGCGGGTGGTCACCACGTCGAGGCCGGCGCGGATCCGTTCTTGCTCGTCACCGCGGCTTCCGAAGGACGTCCCCGACGCGACCACATACCGCACCGGTACGGTGATGTCGTCCAGCACGGGTCCCAGTTCGCGTTCGCGGGAGAGCCTGCCGAGTTCGATGTTGCTGTCGGCCATCTGTTCGGCGGTCATCCGCGGGGTCAGGCCGGTCGGGCGTAGTAGCGGGGTGAACAAGCTCAGCCGTGTGAACAGCTTGCGGATGCGCTGTTCCATGGCCGAGTCGAGCCAGTCGTAGGGGAACGCGCCGTCGACCAAGACCGCGCCGAGGGCACGGTCGGGATTACGGGCGGCCCAGTGTGCCGCGACGACTGCCCCGTAGGACCAGCCCACCAGCAGTGCCCGGTCCACACCCCTGGCCGCCAGGACGGCATCGACATCCCGGACGGCGGCTTGGAAGGAGTAGTCCGCCGAACGCCGTGATTTGCCGCGTGCCCGCTCGTCGTAGGTGATGTGCCGGAAGCCGGGACCGAGTTCGGTGATGACTTTCCGCCAGTACCCCTGAGTGGCGAACTGGCCGTTGAGGTAGACCACCGGGATACCGCAACCGCCGGTGTCGGTGACGGCCAGGGCCGTATCGTCGACCGCCACCATGCCGGTCCACTTCGAACTGGTCGAGAAAGTGCTGTTGTTCGTCATGACGACCACTCTCGGCGGCGGACCTGACAACACCCTGACACCAGCCTTACACGGCCACTGACACGGAATGACGCCTGGCCCGCAGTGCTCGGCCACGCTCGAGGAGCGTCGCCGTTCGGGACGTGCCGGCGCTGCCGGTTCGTTCTGATCAGGCGCGCGAAATTGGATACGGTGGATAACTTTCGTTCTCGAGATTCATCTTGGACAACGCCGGTTCGAGCCGGTCGTATGATCCAGTTCCATCTGAATACAGGAAAATCTGTACTATTAGAGCGTGGAAACCGTGCTGCACCGTGACGCGCTGGCCCGTTTCGGGCACGCGTTGTCGGACCCGACCCGCACCCAGATCCTGCTCAATCTGAGCCAGGCGCCGGGGTATCCGTCGGATCTGGCCGAGCGGATCGGGGTGTCGCGGCAGATCTTGTCGAACCATTTGGCGTGCCTGCGCGGGTGTGGGCTGGTTGTTGCGGTGCCGGAAGGTCGTCGCAGCCGTTACGAGTTGGCCGACGCCCGGATCGCGGCCGCGTTGGAGGACCTGCTGGGGCTGGTGCTGGCGGTGGACCCGGCCTGCTGCCCGGACGCCGATGCGGAGGCGTGCTGCTGATGTCTTCGCCCGGTACGCCCTCGCTGCCGTCGGCGGTCGCGCTCGGTCCGAGCTCGGATCGCAAAGCGGTCCTGGCGCGGCGGATCCGCTGGTTGGTCGCGGGCGCGATCTCCTACAACGTCATCGAGGCTGCCATCGCCCTGAGCGAGGGCGCACGGGTGTCCTCAACGGCGTTGATCGGGTTCGGGCTGGACTCGGTGATCGAAATGTCCTCCGCGGCTGCGGTGGCATGGCAGTTCGCAGGCCGCGATCCGGAGAAGCGGGAGAAGATCGCGCTACGGATCGTCGCGTTCTCCTTCTTCGCTCTCGCCGCCTACGTCACCGTCGACTCGATCCGAGCGCTGGCCGGTATCGGGCAGGTGCAGCATTCCCCGATCGGGATCGCGTTGGCCACCGCCAGCTTGGTCATCATGCCGGTGCTGTCAGCCGCGCAACGCCGCACCGGACGCGAACTCGGCTCCGCCTCCGCGGTCGCCGATTCCAAGCAGACCCTGCTGTGCACCTACCTGTCGGCGGTGCTGCTTGCCGGGCTGCTGCTCAACAGCCTGTTCGGCTGGTCGTGGGCCGACCCGATCGCCGCGCTGGTGATCGCGGTGATCGCGGTGCGCGAAGGCGTCAAGGCCTGGAAAGGCGACACCTGCTGTCCCGCACCGGTCGCGCTCGGCGCCACCGACCGCACCGCCGGCCACGACTGCGACTGCTGCCACTGACAATCCCGAATCCCGGTGAAAGAACCTGCCATGCCACGAAAAAGACAGCCGTCGGTCCCGGCGATCGCCGGGACCGACGGCTACCCTGACCGGCCGTGGCCGATAGCTCAGGAGATTTTGCGGCGGTAGGTGGTCATGGCGAAGAGGTAGGCGACGACGAGGATTCCGACGCACCAGCCGAGAGCGATCCAGATGTCGTTGCCGACCGGCTGCTCGGTGAACAGGTTGCGGATGGCGTTGATGATGGAGGTCACCGGCTGGTTTTCGGCGAAGGCGCGCAGCGGGCCGGGCATGGTCTCGGTGGGCACGAAGGCCGAGCTGATGAACGGCAGGAAGATCAGCGGGTAGGAGAAGGCGCTCGCGCCGTCGGGGGTCTTCGCGGACAGGCCGGGGATGACCGCGATCCAGGTCAGCGCGAGGGTGAACAGGATCAGAATGCCTGCGACGGCGAGCCAGGCCAGTATTCCGGCCCCTGATCGGAAGCCCATGAGCAGGGCGACGAGCACGACGACCACGAGCGAGATCAGGTTGGCGACCAGCGAGGTCAGCACGTGCGCCCAGAGAACCGACGAACGTGCGATGGGCATGGATTGGAATCGTTCGAAGATGCCGCTTTTCATGTCCAGGAAGAGTCGGAACGCGGTGTAGGCGATGCCCGAAGCGACGGTGATGAGCAGAATTCCGGGCAGCAGATACTGCACATAGGAATCCGATCCCGAGTCGATCGCGCCACCGAAGACGTAGACGAACAACAGCATGAACGCGATCGGCATGATCGTGGTCGTGATGATGGTGTCGGCGCTGCGCGCGATGTGGCGCAGGGACCGGCCCAACAGCAGGGCGGTGTCGGTGAAGAAATGCGTGGTCATCGTTTTCCTTACTAGGTCCGTGCCGCGCTGCGGTCGTCGCCGGGGGCGCTGTCGCTGCCTTCGTCACCGACGATGGCGAAGAAGACGTCTTCGAGGCTCGGCTGCTTCTCGACGTATTCGATTTCGGCGGGCGGGAGGAGTTGTTTGAGCTCGGCGAGAGTCCCGTTGACGATGATCCGGCCCTTGTGCAGAATCGCGATCCGGTCGGCGAGTTGTTCTGCCTCGTCCAGATATTGGGTTGTGAGCAGCACCGTGGTGCCGTGCTCGGCGAGTTCCTTGACCGCCTGCCACACCTCGATGCGGGCCTGGGGGTCGAGTCCGGTGGTCGGCTCGTCGAGGAAGATGACCGGCGGGTTCCCGATGAGGCTCATGGCGATGTCGAGGCGGCGGCGCATGCCACCGGAGTACGTCGAGACCTTCCGGGTGGCCGCGTCGGTCAGCGAGAAACGCTCGAGCAGGTCATCGGCGATCGTGTCCGCGTCTTTCAGGTGCCGCAGCTTGGCGATGAGCACGAGATTTTCCCGGCCGCTGAGTATTTCGTCGACCGCCGCGAATTGCCCGGTGAGGCTGATGGATTCCCGTACGTTGCCCGCTTGGCCCGCGACGTCGAAGCCGTTGACCCTGGCTGTGCCCGCGTCGGCTTTGAGCAGCGTGGACAGTATTTTCACGACGGTGGTCTTGCCGGCTCCGTTCGAGCCGAGCAGGGCGAAGATGCTGCCCCGCTCGACATCGAAGTCGACGCCGCGCAGCACCTCCAGCTTGTCGTAGGACTTCTCCAGACCCTGCACATGGATCGCCGGAGCTTGCTGTGTCGTCATCGGACGGGTCCTACTTTCCTTCTCCGGCGGCGCGCTCGATGGCGCTGTTCAGCCGTGCTCGTTCCCGGTTGAGCCAGGAGTCCTCGTGGTAGTTGCGCGCGAAAATCTCGATGAACTCGACGGGGTCTTCTCCGACGATCTCGCGTATCGGGGTTCGATCGGCCGCGCTCTGCTCGAACAGATCGACGAGGTCTTCGAACATCGAGACTCCGCCGCCCCCCGCTCCGCCGTACATCAGGTATCGCTCGAAAGCCTCGACCGCAGTGCGATAACTCGGGGGAAGCTGCTTAGCGCGCGACTTGTATTGCCGCCACCGCCGCTTGTCGCCGAGGTCGCCGACCACCTTCGAGGTGAGATCCGAGATATCCATGACTATCTGCCTCCTTTTTCGCGGAGCTGTTCGAGCCGTTCAGCGAGGAAGCTCCAGGTCCTCCAGAACTCGGCGAGATATTCCTGTCCGGCCGTGTTGAGCGAATACACCTTGCGCGGGGGCCCCTTCTCCGAGGGAACCTTCTCCACATCCACCAAGCCGCGCTTTTCGATCCTGACCAGCAGGGCATAGATGGTGCCCTCGGCGATATCGGAGAAGCCCTGCTCCCGCAGCCATGCCGTGATCTCGTAGCCGTACGCGGGGCGGCCGAA
Organism: Nocardia sputi; assembly: GCF_023501985.1. Classification (NCBI taxonomy): domain Bacteria; kingdom Bacillati; phylum Actinomycetota; class Actinomycetes; order Mycobacteriales; family Nocardiaceae; genus Nocardia; species Nocardia sputi. The sequence continues at coordinate 39,545 of NZ_JAMFLC010000006.1, forward strand.
AAGGATCGCCAGCACGATGCCTTCCAGCGTTCCCTTGAGCATCTCCGTCTCTTGCTTGCCCATGAACACTCCCTTCAGCTACTCAGTGTTGCTGAGTACTAGTAGATAGTAACACTTAGTAGCTGTCAAGCAAGTCCTCGTTCTCACGACTCGGATATATGTATATGTGTACGTACATGTCGGATCCCCACTATAAGTAGACATATACGTACATGCAAGCCAGTTCTGTATGGATGCCCCCGAGCCCGACTTGTGTCTGCCCAGTGAGCGCATGGAACGCCCGCACTTCCCGCTCCGCTTCGCCCCTCAGCGGGCGTAGGGCACACGCCGGTCTCGCTCGCCGCCGAACTGCGCGGTCCGCGTGCAAGACCCACGGGCGGAAGGGCCCAGTCCGGACGTGGAAGCCCAGCCTCGGCACGCCGAGTCTGCATGCGGCAAAGGCCCAGCTGAAGGATCATCCCCAATGTCACCCGCCACAACCCCTCCTGGATCTCCAGCGGCGGTGACATGATCTCGACCACCCGTGACCTGCACACGTTCATCTCCGCACTGATGAGCGGCGAGCTCCTGCCTGCGGAGCTGCTCGACCGGATGTGCACCCCGCACCCGACGCCCATCCCGAACATGGGTTACGGCCTGGGGGTCTTCGTACAGAAGACCGGTCTGGGCGGCACCGTTATCACCCACAACGGCGGCGCCGCGGGCCACGCGGCGATGATGTTCAGCACCCCCGACGGCAGCAAGACGCTGACCACCGCGCTGAACTACGTGGACGATGCCGCGCTCTCACTGGCGGTGCCGTTCCAGCAGGCGACGCAACGCCTGGTCGACGAGGTGTTCGGCGACGGCCGAACCGTGCCTTCCGCCCCGGCCGCGCCGACGCACTAGCCAGCGCCGCACACCGGCGGCGCGGACACGTCACGGGCCCTACATCAGGTAGAACACGAACTGGACCCGGCCGAGCTCGCTGAACTCGGCCGGGCCGTTCCGTGTGCCGGCGACGAGCCGAACAGATCGGCAACTTGTCCCAAGCAGCGAACCGGCGGGTGCTTGTCTGATGCAAGTGCACAATGAGTTCATGGACGCCATCGCCGTGCGGGCTCGATCGATGCCGGAGCCCGATTTCGAGGCTCAGCTCAGCGCCCTGCTCGGGCCGTTGCGGCGTGCGGTGCTGCATCGCACGCGGGCCGCCGAAGGTTTGCCGGACCTGCCGGAACCTCAAATCGAATTACTGCGGTTGCTGGTGGCCACCGACGGCCTGACACCCACCCGCGCCGCGAGCGAACTCCGGATGGCGCCCTCTACGATCAGCAACCTTGTCAAGGCGATGGCTGAAGCGGGGCTGCTCGATCGCAAGCCGCTGTCTTCGGACCGGCGTGGCGCGAGACTGATGGCCTCCGCTCGGGCACGGCAGTTGCTCGGCCGGTATGACCGAGCCAGCGCCGCGATGCTACGGGAAGCTCTCGACGGGCTCCCGGCCTCCGACCGAGCTGCGATCGCGTCCGCACTGCCCGCGTTGCAGCGATTGCTGGCCATTTTGACGAGTGGTCCCGACGCCGAATAGCCGTCCGCGATCCGATTCGTCCGATTCCTCCCCACGCTCGACGTCCGCCTAGTAACTTGCTTTTGTCACAAAAGTAGATTGACCTCAGGTCGGTGCCTCGGCGATGTGTCAGACGTTGACCTCAGGTGTGCAGGAGTGTTCTCATGCCGTTCAGCGTCGGGAGATCCCAGCGTGTGAGCCCATTACGGTGGTTGGTCGCGGTCGTGGTCTCGATCTTCGGTGTCGTCAGCTGCTCCGCCGCCGGTCTGGCCGGCGCCGACGAAGGGCCGGCTACGAGTGTTTCCGGTGGAGTGATCCGAGGCGCGCGCGTCGACGGGATGATCGAGTATCTCGGAGTCCCGTTCGGGGCCTCCACCGCGGGCGTCAACCGTTTCGCGCCGCCGAAGCCGGCCCCGCCATGGACGGGTGTGCTCGCGGCCACTGCGCATGGTCCGCAATGCCCGCAATCATCTCCGTTGCCGTGGATTCCGGCGGTGCAACCCGCGAGCGAGGACTGCCTCACCATCGATGTCTATGTCCCGGAACATCCCGCCGCGAGCGAACTTCCGATCATGGTGTGGTTCTACGGCGGTGGATTCGTCCTGGGGTCCAATGCCCAGTACGACTCACCCGCCCGGCTCGTCCGGGATGGCCAGGTCATCGTCGCGATCCCCAATTACCGACTCGGTCCGTTCGGTTTCCTGGCCTTACCCGAACTCGCCGCGGGCGAGGGTGGTGTCACCGGAACTTACGGCACCCTGGATCAGCAAGCGGCATTGCGATGGATCCGCGACAACGCCGCTGCCTTCGGTGGGGACTCGGACAACATCACCCTGTTCGGCGAATCCGCCGGAGGCATGAGCGTCTGCACGCAACTGGCGTCACCGACCGCCCGCGGTCTCTATGCCAAAGCCATCATCCAAAGCGGTTCCTGCGCACGCAGTCCCCTCGCGCCCGCTTCGAAAGAACAGGCCTATCAACGATCAGCCGAGTACGCCGCCGGTCTCGGCTGCGCCGAGGCCGCAACTCGCCTGACGTGCCTGCGGGCATTGCCGGCCGACCGGATGTTGGATTCTCCCACGACAACTCTGCACACGATGGCTGTCACATGGACCCCGGTGCGCGACGACGTCGTCGTCACCACCCCGCCGGAGAACGCCCTGGCCGATGGGGCCGTGCGCGACATTCCGCTTGTCGTCGGCAGCAACGCCGACGAAGGTGCGACCTTCCTCGCCCTGCTCGACTACGCTCGCGCTACAGTGCCGGATTCAGCCGACTACGTGAGCTGGGCTCAGGAACTCTTCACCGGCAACGCCGATCGCGTTCTGCAGCGATACCCCGTATCGGCCTTCGCGACCGCGGCCGAGGCCAAGCAGCACGTGATCACCGATGGTTTCTTCGCTTGTCCAGCGCTGTTCACCACGCAAGCAGCCCGTCGCGGCGGTGCTCGAGTATGGCAATACCAGTTCAACGATGCGCTCGTGGGGCGAAACCCGCTCCTGCCCGGGGCCTTTCACGGTGCCGAAGTGCCTTACGTCTTCTCAGGACTGTTGGGTGTGCCCATCCCGCTACCGCCCGCAGCGGACCGCCTCTCCCGGCAAATGCAGCAAAGCTGGGCACAATTCGCCCACACCGGCAACCCCGAAACGCAAGCCTTCACCCCATGGCCGTCGACTTCGGACACAACCCTCGAACTCGGCAGCGACAACATCACTGTCGCAGACTCCTTCGCCCACCAACACCACTGCGACCTATGGTCGGGCATCAGCCGCATCGGCTAGGGTGACCGGATCTCAGGCTTCTCACGGCCGGCCCTCCGGGTAGCAATGGCACGAAGCAACGAAGTTCTAGGCTGGGACGCGCAGGTCGGTATCTGCGGAGGGATTCAGGTGGAGGTCCGGCAATGCGGATTTCGTGCCTCGGGCAGCACATGGGCGATCACCAGCTGGTTGAGCTCTGGGTGATGTGGCCTCGATCACAGGAGGGTTGACCCGAAGATTGGTTGAGGTTGGAGGCTGTGGAGAGCGCCGACGCTGGTGCGATCGTCCAAAGGAGGGGCCTCATGAGCAACTGGCACGTCGATACCGGAGGGCCGCACGGTCGGGTCCCGGCTCCGCTGCGGGTCGCGGTCGTCGTCGGCAGCACCCGGGAAGGCCGGTTCGGCACGACCATCGCGGACTGGTTCGTCGGTCAGCTCCGGCGCCACGACACCCTCGAGGTCGAGATCGTCGATACCCGACAGGTCGCGCTGCCGCACGCCTTCGGTGCGGTCACCGATCACCCGTCACGGGCGGAGACCGCTGAAAAGCTCTCCCGCGCGGACGCGTTCGTGGTGGTGACGCCCGAGTACAACCACAGCTACCCGGGGGCACTGAAGAATCTGATCGACGAACATCACGTCGAATGGCAGGCCAAGCCGGTGGGTTTCGTCTCCTACGGCGGCATCTCCGGTGGTCTGCGCGCGGTGGAACACCTGCGGCCGGTCTTCGCCGAACTGCACGCGGTCACTCTCCGCGACACCGTCAGCTTCACGAACCCGTGGCGCCGATTCGACGACGCGGGTGAGCTGGCCGAACCGACCGACGCGGCCACCGCCACCAAGGCCCTGCTGAAGCAATTGACCTGGTGGGGTGAGGCATTGCGCGCCGCCCGTGCCGCCAACCCGTACGGGGCGTGAGGGCCGTGGCCACTACCGCAACGGCTCCCGCGTCGCCGGTCGCCGCCCGCAACCCGATGACGATCGTCCTGGTGTTGGTGCTCGGTACGATCATGGCCACACTGGACCAGACCATCGTCAATGTCTCGATCAACGCGCTGTCCGCGCAGTTCGACGCGGGCCTGAACACCATCCAGTGGGTGGCGACCGGCTATTCGCTCGCGCTCGGCGCCGTGGTGCCGACCTCGGCGTGGCTGGTCGGCCGGTTCGGCGCCAAACGGCTGTACCTGACCGCGATCGCCGCCTTCGCGGCCGGCTCGATGCTGGCTGGGCTCGCCTGGAACATCGAGTCGCTCCTCGCTTTCCGGGTCGTGCAGGGCGCCAGCGGCGGGCTGCTCATGCCGGTCGCGATGACGATCCTGCTGCGCGCGGCCGGGCCGGATCGGCTCGGACGGCTGATGAGCACCCTGGGTCTGGCCATTCTGGTCGGCCCGCTGCTCGGGCCCGTGATCGGCGGCTACCTGATCGACGAGGTGTCGTGGCGGTGGATGTTCTTCATCAATCTGCCGATGGGTGCGCTGGTGCTGGTCCTGGCCGCCCGGATCGTGCCCGACGATCCGCCGGAACCGCGGCACGCGCTCGACCTGCCCGGACTCCTGTTGATGTCGCCCGGCCTGGCCCTGCTGATCTACGGGGTGACCGCGGCGGGTGAGCAGGCCGGATTCGCCACACCCGCCGTGCTGATCCCGCTGCTGGCCGGGGTCGGGCTCATCGCCGCCTTCGTGCACCGATCGCTGACCACCGCGCAGCCGCTGCTGAATCTGCGGGTGCTGGGCAACCGGATCAGCGGCACCTCCGCGCTGCTGCTGGCCCTGTTCGCGAGCGGCTACTTCGGTTCGATGCTGTTGCTGCCCCTGTATTTTCAGGTGGCTCGTGGCGAATCAGCGCTGGTGGCAGGCGCCCTGGGTATCCCGCTCGCGCTGGCCTCCGGTCTGACCATGCAGGTAGCGGGCCGGTTGATCGATCGGATTCCGCCCGGCCGCTACCTACCGGTATCGATCACGGTAACCCTCACCGGTTTCGTGCTGTTCATCGTCCAGCTGGACGCGGACGCGCCGTACTGGGCGCTCGGCGCGAGCATGCTGCTCATGGGCGCCGGTGGCGGCGGCACCATGATGCCGGTAATGACCACCGCGACCCGGTCGCTGAGCCGGGCGGATCAGCCGGCGGGATCGACGGTGCTGAACATGATCAGCACCACCGCCCTGGCGGTCGGCACCGCGGTGTCCTCGGTCATCCTGGGCGCGCTGCTCCCGGTGACCGGCGGCCTGCAAGCGCTGCACGGCATGGCTCCGGCGCAGCGCACCGAGATCGCTCCCGCCCTGGCCGAGGCGTTCCAGCACACCTATCTGATCGCTCCGGTCGTGATCGCGCTCGCGTTGATTCCGGCCTTGCTGCTACCGCGCCGGTCGGCTGGCTGTGGTCGCTGATCATCGCCGGTGACGAGTATCTTGCCGCCGTGGGCCGAACTGCTGCCACCCGTTGTCGGACCACCACGCTGACGGTCGTAAGATTCCAGTCCGGAATCTGTCCTGCCCTCGGAGTCGCTTGTGCTGACGACCCGATTGACGAGTGAGACGACAGCCCGGCTTTCGAGGCTGTAGTTCGAGTCAGACACGGAAACGCCGCCTCTGCCGACCAGCAGTGCCGCAGCGGAGCTCGAAATATGTTTCGCTGCCGAATGTTCCGCGTTATCGCTGCTCAGACTACGAGGACGCGGCGGACCGTCGGAAGCTACGTCGACGCTGGCCATGCTGTCGTGGCGAATCCTCTGTGGCGTACGACGTCTGAGCTCTTCGAGCATGTCGGCGCATGTCGGCGCATTTTCGGCCGATCCTCAGTGGAAACCAAACACGAAGGGCTACAATTGATTACGGGCAAGGATGCAGTCGCTTCGCTGCGGCATTCTTCAGCCCGGTGGAGGTGCTGATCACGCAGATCCGCGACTGCATCACCCGATGGAACGCCACGGCCGTGCCGTTCGTGTGGAGCTACATCGTCGGCGAGATCATGGCCGAAGGGGCTCTTCCCTATGCCAGCTTCCGGAAACTCGTCGACAACCATGCCTAGTACTGAGTCTCGCTCCAGGGACGCGGGTTTCGATCTCGTCCGCGGATTTTTCCGATGACCCACACCTGGCCTGCATCACCGCCTGACTCGACCAAATCACGAACCCCTTGGTAAGCAAAGCGGAATCACGGCACACTAGGAGGATGACGAATCATGAAGACTTCAGAATTTGATTTCGATCCGGGGGAAAGGGTTATGCCATCCGATCCTGTCGAGTTGCGCGGCAAACGTCGTGAGGACGGAAGGATGGTCGTGCTCGAACGTTCTACGGCGACGATCGAGTACACGGTATTTTCGACTATTTACAACTATCTTCGGCCGGGTGATCTACTGGTATTGAATGATAGCTATATGATGTCCAATACGCTATCTTTTCGGTTGTAACGAAACTGTGGACGTGATCGTTTACGGTCATGAGCCTGACGGCGCGACCATTGTCAAAATGGAGGCCGGGCAACGATTGGAGCCGGGGATGACCCTGACATCAATCGACGACAGCCTGCTTACATGTGCCTTACTCGAATCACAGCCCGGCCAGCTCTGGAGAGTGAAGTTCGAGTCCGCCGAGCGATTGACGCAGGCACTTGATCGATACGGGCGGCGCATCGACGAGACAATTCACTTGGACCCGACATACTGGCGGACGACGCCAGAGGCTTATCGCTCGGTTTACGCCGAGAAACCTGGTTCGCTGGAGATTCCGTCGGCGGGCCTTCATTTCTCTGAAGAGTTGCTGAATCGCATCGCCGACAAGGGGGTCGAGCTTGCATACATTACCCTGCATGTAGGGGCCACTGAAATCCTCGCAGTTCGTCATATCGGCACGGAGGAGGTCGAGGACCACAACGTGAGATCCGAATTCTTCGAGGTCGGGGATGAGTCCGCCGCGAAAATCAATCGAGCCCTAGCCGAGAAGCGACGCATCGTCGCTGTTGGCACGACGGTCATGCGAACTCTCGAGTCACTGGCAGTCCGCAACGAGCCCAAGGCCGCTATTCGGCCTCAGGCGGCGTGGACCGATCTCTATATTTATCCCGGATTCCAGTTCAAGGTCGTGGACGCACTTCTGACGAACCTCCACCGGCCACGGTCCAGCCATATCGTATTAACTGCCGCTTTCGCCGGCAAAGATCTTGTTATGCGCTCCTACTCCGAGATCTTGGAGAACGGCGGATTTGAGTTCGACATGTTCGGCGACAGCATGCTGATTTTATAGCCGCATCGCGCACTCCGCGCACATCACGACCAACTTCGAGCGCGGGCAGTCGTTGCCGGTCTTGCGTGCGGTCCTGGCTCCGACCGACTAGCTCCGAGTTCGCGATTCGGTGCCGCAGATCAGTAGCCTCCGTAGTTGTCATCGCCCAGAAAGCCGAGCTCGCTGTCCCGCCAGCTCTCCAACCGTTCCCCGTGTGAGAGTGCTAGAACGACATCGCCAGGCGAAAGCACGTTCATTCGTAATATTGGTGTCACACCGCAATCAATCGTTCACTGATGACTGGACCTCCGATTCTGCTGACTGACAAGGGTAGGAGGGGGTCTCCGTAGCGATCGGCTGAACCTACAGCCGCTTCAGCAGTCGACTACGCACCTGCGCTGGCAGCAGGCCGGTGAGGTCGCCATCTGCCGCTGCGACCTCCTTGACCAACGAGCTGGACACGAACCCGTAAGCCGGGTCGCTGGCGATAAAGACCGTGTCCACGCCGGTGAGTGGGTGGTTCATACGTGCCATGGATCGCTCGTAGTCGAAGTCGCCGCAGAGCAGGGCCGGGAGCTGCCGGTTTCCGTCCGACTGGTGGGTTGGTTCGCGGTCGAATCGCGATGACGGATCTCGGCGGAAGGAGGAACACCGTTCGGGCTGGACGGCGGTGAGGTGCTGACCGGGCTGTGCTCGAGAACCGGCTCCCGTCGCCGGAGTGCCGTTGTTATGTGCGTGAGGTCTTGGGGCGGACGGGTCTTGTGGGTCAGCGCGGGCATGGTCATCGTCTCGGGTGGAACTGTGCTGCGCCAGTTCCGTTTTTCCGTTTGCCGACGTTTGTCGCAGGCGCTTGATGGTGGCGTGATCACGGCGCTTCGAGATGGTTCTGGAGCAGGTGGCGGAGCTGGTCGTAGGTGCGGTTGAGGGGTGCGATGCTGTGGTCTGCGATCGACATCATGACTGCGCCCTCGATCGCCGCGATTGTCGTGGTCGCCAGGCCTTGGGCGGTACGGGCGGGTATGCCCTGTGCGATGGCTTTCTCGGCCAGGTGGTGCTCCCAGTGCCGGAATGCCTGGCTGGCCAACTCCCGGACGCCAGGTGCTTCGCTTCCGCCGTATGCCGCGGCGGCGATCGGGCATCCGGACTGGTAGTCGCTGGTCACCAGCACCCATTTCCAGTACTCGACGAAAGCCTGCAGCATTTCCTGCGGCGAGAGGGTCTCGGCCATCTGTTCGATCATCTGCTCGATCCAGGCCCCCGCGGTCCGCACGGACTCCTCGATCAACTCGGTCTTTCCGCCGGAAAAGTGCTTGTAGATCGATTGCCGTGCGGTGCCGCTGTGCTCGAGCAGATCGGCCACCCCGGTGCCTGCCACCCCTCGACGTCGGATCAGCTCGATCGCGCTCTCGATCAAGCGCCGTCGCGCATCCGCAGCCATGAGCCTCTCTCTTCCCCTCAGTACAGGCGATCCAGCCTAGCGGCGAGCCGGAGTAGACCATTCGGTTCTCTTAATGGAGCCGCAGCTCTGGAATTCCCTGAAGCGCGGCCGAGAAACCTGCTTGCGATAGACCACTCGTTCTATTAGCCTGATGTTAGCGTTACATGTAGTAACAGAAAACGTGGCGAGGAGAGGCCGATGACGATCGAGGTGAACCAGGCCGGGCCCGGCGACGATGTCGTCGACAAGGCCCGGGCGTACGCGGACAAGCTGTCGCTGCTGTCGGAGGGTTCGGTGCACCGACGCTTCGACCCTTACCTCGATATCGACTGGGAGCACCCGGATTTCGAGGCCGACACCGCGCCCGAGCGTTGGATCCTCACCGTGTCCGGTGAGATGCTGGGGCCTCATCCCTGGTATCGGGCGTTGCCGCGGGAGCGTCAGATCGCGATCGGTAAGTACCGGCAGTCCAATATCGCGAAGGTCGGGTTGCAGTTCGAGTTGATGCTGATCAGCGGCATGGTCCAGCACGCCTACCGTCTGCCCAACGGCTCGCCGGAATTCCGGTACTGCACACACGAAATCATCGAGGAGTGCAACCACAACCTGATGTTCCAGGAGATGGTCAACCGCATCGGTATCGATGTGCCCGGGATGACGCCGTGGTTGAAAACGCTGCTGGGATACGTGGTCGGGCCCGCCGGAGCGTTGTTCCCCAATCTGTTCTTCATGGGCGTACTGGCCGGTGAGGAACCCATCGATCACATTCAGAAGGCGATCCTGCGTTCCGGTGAGGAAGTGCATCCGATCATGCGCTCGGTGATGGCCATCCACGTGGCCGAGGAGGCGCGCCACATCTCGTTCGCCCATGAATTCCTCAAACAGAGAGTGCCGCAGACTAATCCGATCCACAGGCTGGGCTTGTCGGTGGCCTTGCCGATCATCATGTTCGCGCTCGGCCGCGCTATCGTCACCCCACCGCGGGCGTTCTTCTCCGAGGCCGGTATCCCGGACTCGGTGCGGAAGGAAGTGTTCTACCGCTCGCCGGACTCGAAACAGGCCTTCGCCGACTTCTTCGCAGACGTCCGCACCCTCGCCGCTGAGATCGGGTTGATCAACCAGATCTCCCGCCGGGTATGGAAACTGCTCGGCATCGATGGACCCACCACCCGCTACCGTTCCGAACCCCACCGGCGCGCGGCGGCCTGATCTGGCGTTCCTGCAAAAGCCGGTGCTGTCGCGGAATCGAGCCGCCGCCGGCGCCCCTGTGGCTGTCGGCCCGCGGTGGCCAACCATCGTGCCCGAGCGGGCTGGCGGCCACCCCTTTCCGAGTTAGCCCGCAGCGCAATGACGAGGAGTCGATTTCCTATGCCCCACCCATCTGTCGCGGAACCCGCCGCACCGGCAGCGCACTCCGCAGTTCCGAGCGTGCGGGGTCGGTGGCCGGCACTCGCCGTCATCTGCGTCGCGGAACTGCTCGTGGTGCTCGACAACACCGTCGTCAACGTCGCGTTGCCGTCTCTGGGTGTGCAGTTGCGTGCCGGCTTCAGTGGGTTGCAGTGGGTGGTCGACGCCTACACGCTGACCTTCGCGGGCCTGCTGCTGGCGTGCGGTCACCTCGGAGACCGCTACGGCCGGCGCACGGTGATGATGCTGGGGCTGGCCGGCGTCGCGGTGATGTCTCTGGGTGGCGCATTGGCGACCGACCTGGGCCAGGTGATCGCCGCCCGCGCCGCGATGGGAGTGTTCGCCGCCGCGGTGTTCCCCGCGACCCTCGCGCTGATCATCAACATCTTCACCGACGTCAGGGAACGGGCCATCGCCATCGCGGCGTGGACGGCGATGGCCGGCTTCGCCATCGCGATCGGGCCGACCGCCGGCGGCTGGCTACTCGAGCACTTCTCCTGGCACTCGGTCTTCTGGGTCAACGTTCCCGTCGCCACCGTCGTCCTGGTTCTCACTCGCCTGCTGGTTCCCGAGTCGAAGGCCACACACACCGGCAGGCTCGACGTCATCGGCATAGCCCTGTCGCTTCTGAGCATCACCGCCTTGGTGTGGACCATCATCGAGGCCCCGCATCAGGGCTGGCTTTCCCCGGCCAGCCTGACCGGCTTCGTCTTCGCCGTGGTCTGCTTCGTGATGTTCCTCCGGTGGGAATTGCGCACTGCGGCACCCGTGCTGAACATGAACCTGTTCCGGATCCGGCGATTCTCCCTGCCCGCGCTGGCGATCGCGGTCGGCTACTTCTGCATGTTCGGGTTCTTGTTCATGATCACCGCGTATTTCCAGGGAGTGATGGAGCTGTCGCCGCTGGAGTTCGGTTTGCACTCGCTACCGTTCGCCGTGTCCATTGCCGTCGGCGCCCCGGTGGCCACGCTGATCGCCCAGAAGACCGGCACCACCGCGGTCATCGTCCTCGGTCTGGTGGTGATGAGTGTCGGAATGTTCGTCGCCGGGCAGGTCGAGGTGCAGACACCCTATGTCGGTCCCGTGCTCGTCTCGATGGTGCTGATGGGCCTAGGACTGGCAATTGTGCAGGGCCCGGCGACCGAATCGATCATGTCCTCTGTCGCCCTCGACGAAGCAGGAGCCGGTTCGGCGGTCAACGACACCACCCGCGAGGCGGGGGGAACCCTCGGCGTCGCGGTGCTGGGATCGATCGTGGCGTCGGTGTACACGACCAAGGTCGGACCGCGCATCGATGCCATCCCAGAGTTCCTGATGACCCCGAACGAGCAGAGCTTCGCCCGCGAAAGCGTCATCGCCGTCCTGGAAATGGTCAAGCGCCCCACCAACCCGGCCTTCGCCCCCCAGAAGGCCGAACTGATCTACGCGATGAAATCCGCGTCCATGGAGGGGTTCCGACTCGCGTCGTATGTGACGGTTTCGGCTTCACTGATCGTCGCGGTTGCCATAGCCATCTTCCTGCCATGGAAACCCGCCGACGAATCCGTGCTCCTCGTCTGGAAAGAGAAGTCCAAGCCATGAAGAGGGGGCGGCAGGCAGTAAAACGCGAATCCTCGGCTGCCACCGTATCAACGAGCCGGGACAAATACCTGCCGACCTGAAAAAGGGGCTGTCATGGAAAACCTGACCAACGCAAAGCAATTCGATGCCATCGTAATAGGATCCGGCTTCGGCGACAGCACCGCCGCCGCCTACTCGGCTGCGGCAGGCCAACAGGTGCTGCTCTTGGAGCGGTACTCGGTCCTCGGTGGCAGCTCGCACGTCTTTCGCAGGCAGGGCCGCAGGGAATTCAGGGCAACGGCGCTGCTCCGACCGCACGATCCGACGCCGCGTCAAGCACTGGGGCGGCCTCGGCTAGCTGAGTACACGCACGCGCCCGGCGGCGTTGAACCGGCGTGAAGTGCTGGCCATGGGCTCGCGAAATACCTGATCAGAGCACTGGTCTGGACCGAGGCGAGCGTCCCGCTCGGACGGTGTCGGCGTGATGGTGGGGACCTCGAATGTCGGTTGCCAGGGTACCCAGCAGGGCCAGGGCTCGGGCTGAGGGGGAGCCCGGTTCGGCCGGATGGGCGATGAGCCGCAGACCGGGCGTGCTGGCGATGGGAAAGATCTCGGTGCGCAGGTGTAGGTCGCCGACGTCGGGGTGATGGAAGCGGGTGGCGGGGCTGAGTGCGCCGCGCGGCTCAGGGGCTGCCCACAACCGGCGGAAGTCGGGGCTGGTGATGGCGAGTTCGCCGACGAGTTCGCGCAGGTTGCGCGCGTCCGGGCTCTGGCCGGTGGCTTGGCGTAGGTCGTGCACGGCCGCACGGGCGGCGCTGGTCCAGTCGCGGAAGAACTGCCGCCCTGTCGGGTCGAGGAAGATCATGCGCAGCAGGTTGTCGCCGAGGACGAAGTGGCTGTGCAGCACGTTCGCCAGCGGGTTGCGGACCAGCACGTCGCAGGACCTTCCCAGGATGAAGGCAGGTGCCACCGTCCAGTCGTTCAGCAGGGCCAGCACCTCGGGCGCGACCCGCTCGATGAGGCCGGGCCGACGGCGCCCGGCGGTGGGCCGGGCCAGCCGATACAGCTCCACCATGGCCTGCTCGTCGAGGCGCAGTGCCCGGGCCAGGCTTTCCACGGTCTGGCGGGTGGGATGCTGGCGGCCCTGTTCGAGCCGGGCGTAGTAGCCGACACTGAGGCCAGCTAGGTGGGCGACCTCGTCGCGGCGCAGCCCAGGAACCCGACGGCTGCCGTCTGAGGGCAGCCCGGCTTGCTCCGGCCGCACGAGCGCGCGGCGCTCTCGCAGAAACCTCCCCAGTAAGTCGTTGCGCTCACGGTTCATAACATCCGAAGTTAGGCAAACGCCGGGCATGCTGCCTGGGTGCATCACTCCCAGGCTGACGGCCGCAACCGCGCGGGTCGCGTGCCGAGGTCGAGATCGCAACGTGCGGCGCGAGCTGATGTCGAGTCTGCGGTGAATATCTGGAAGTCGAGCGCGGCGACAGGAACGTGAGCACAGCGCCCCCGCGGAGGCGCTCGAACGGCGCCCGGTACCCGCCTCAGCGGAAGTTATTCCACGAAGGCGACGTTGAGTCCGTAGACGAGCAATCTTCGGCGATGCCGGTATCGTCCCTATCAGCAACGCTGCAGCAAAGACGATGGGGGCAGGAGGAACCTGTGAAGGCGCTGATCTCCCGCGCGTACGGGCCGGCGGAGAAGCTGTCTTTCGCCGATGTGCCCGTTCCTGTGCCGGGACCGGAACAGGTGCTGGTCCGCGCCGCGGCCGCAGCGCTGAACCCGATCGACATCAAATTGGTTACAGTTGCGGTGCGCAAGGTCTTCCCGATTACGCACCCGTTCGTGCCGGGCGTCGACATCACCGGCGTCGTAACCCGGGTGGCCGTCTATACAGGCACCGTTCCCGCGCCGGGGCGCCTGGACGCCCTCGCCGGGCAGGCGGCGCGCGGCGCCCTACGGGTCATGATCGGCGCCACTCATCCCTTTCGCCGACGCCCGCCGGGCACTCGTCGACTTGGCCGCACAACACAGCCAGGGGAAGGTGATCGTCGCCTTCTGACAGTTCCGCACGATGAGAGGACGGACATGACAGCCTGCATAAGCGCGGTCGGTACGGTCATGCAGGCCGCCTCGGCCAAGGACCCGGCGGGAGGCACGGCATGACCGGAACCCCGCTGGGCGAGTTCCTGCGCGCCCGTCGCGAAGCGCTCAAGCCGCAGGACATCGGGCTGCCCGAGTACGGGCGGCGCCGGGTGAAGGGTCTTCGTCGCGAAGAGGTGGCGATGCTGGCCGGTATGAGCAGCGACTACTACGTGCGCCTCGAGCAGGGCCGCGAGTCCAGCCCCTCGCCCCAGGTGGTCGACGCGGTGGCGCGGGCGCTGCGGCTGGACGCGGCCGCCACCGAGCACTTGTGGCGGCTGGTGCAGCCGCCGGAGTCGCGTACCTCGCGGGCCCAGGACATCACGGTCAGCCCGCAACTGCTGCAACTGATGGACGGCTGGTCCACCTCGCCCGCCTTCGCTCTCGGTCCGGCGCTGGACATCCTGGCCAGCAACAGCATGGCCGCAGCGCTGCACGAAGGCTTCCGCACGCCCGACAACCTGGCCCGCATGGTGTTCATGGACCCGGCTGGGCGCGAGTTCTATCAGGAGTGGGACCGGGCCGCGCACTCGTGCGTGGCGGAGATCCGCGCCGCATACGGTCACGACCCCGATAATGCGCGCATCGCCGAAGTCGTGTCGGATCTGTCGGCCCACAGTCCCGAATTCGCCGAGCTGTGGGGCCGCCATGACGTCAAGCCAAAGACTCTAGAAGGCAAGCACCTGCGCCACCCGTATGCGGGTGACCTGCACATCCTGTTCTCGGCCTTCACCGTCAACGGTGCGCCGCACCAGCAGCTGGTGGTCTACCAGGCCGAGCCGGGCACGCCCACCGCGCAGGCGTTCGAACGGCTGCGGGCGCGGGCCGACGATGCGCTTCCGCAGGCACTCGCAGGACACCGACCAGGCGCCGACCGAACCCTCTGACTGACGACCACGACCACGACACCCTCTGAAGAGGCCGGGGCACCGCCCCGGCCTCTTCTTCGTGCGCGCCCACGTGCCGCTCGGGCCGGTTCCTAGGTACATCACTCCCAGGAAGGTCGTGACCTTCTTCCACCGCGCTGACCTCGGCAATCTGTAGATGTCAGCCAAACGAAACGGAACGAAGGACACCGTCATGACCACCTGGTTCATCACCGGAGCATCCCGAGGCCTGGGCGCCGAGATCGCCCGCACCGCCCTCGCTCAGGGCGACAACGTCGTCATCGCGGTCCGCGACCCGGCCCGCGTGCCGGACGACCTGGCCAAGGCCGGCAACGTACTCACCGTCGCCCTGGACGTCACCGACAGCGCGGCCATTCCCGCCGCTGTCCAGACCGCCGTCGACCGGTTCGGCACCCTCGATGTGTTGGTCAACAACGCCGGCCGGGGCCTGCTCGGCGCCCTGGAGGAGATCAGCGACGTCGAGGCCCGATCCCTGTTCGACCTCAACGTCTTCGGGGTGATCGACATGACCCGCGCGGTGCTGCCCGTCATGCGTCGGCAGGGTTCGGGCAAGCTCGTGCACATCGGCTCACGGTCAGGGTTCGAGGGCGAGCCCGGGGTGAGCATGTACTGCGCTTCGAAGTTCGCCGTCGCGGGCATCAGCGAGGCGTTGTCGAAGGAGCTGGAACCGTTCGGCATCCAGTCGATGGTGGTCGAGCCGGGCGTGCTGCGCACCGACTTCCTGGACGCCAGCTCCCTGTCGATGCCCGCAGGCCGTATCGCCGCCTACGACGGCACCCCTGCCCACGTGACCCTCGACTGGGCTGGCACCGCCAACCACACCCAGCTGGGCGACCCGGTCAAGGGCGCCGCCCTGATTTACGAGGTCACCTGCCAGGACAGCCTGCCTACGCACCTGTACCTGGGGCCCGACACCCTGGAGCGGTTGCAGGCCAAGCTGGAGCAGATCGGGAGGGACGTGGCCCCATGGCGGGCCAAGTCCGCCGCCACCGCGCACGCCGACGCCGCGGCCTGACCAGCGGCGTCCAGCAGGCCCGAGTCCGCCACAGCGCACCACGCACTGTCCAGCACCCGCGGCTCCACCTGTTGCGAGGGCATCCCGCGAACGGCGTCGACAACGCCGCCGCCACCCTCCCGTAACCGCAGCCCATCCCGCCCGCCACTGAACGCGGGCACCATCCCCACACACGAAAGGTCTTTGTCATGACTAGTGTTCTGCTCACAGGAACCCCGCTGGCAGGTCGCGTCGCCGTGGTCTCGGGCGCTTCCAGCGGCATCGGCGCAGCCACGGCCCTGCGCTTGGCCGAACTCGGCGCGAACGTCGCCGTGCTGGCCCGCCGCAAGGACAAGCTCGACGACCTGAGCGCGTCCATCAGCGCCGCCGGCGGCACGGCGATCGCCATCGCCGTCGATGTCACCAACCGGCAAGCCGTCAACGATGCGGCGGCCGAGATCGCCGAGCGGCTCGGTACGGCCGACCTCGTCGTCAACAACGCTGGCGTCCAGCTCATCTCACCGATCACCGACTTGAAGCAGGACGACTGGCAGCGTCAGATCGACCTGAACATCACCGGCGTCATGAACGTCATCGGTGCCTTCCTGCCGCACCTGACCACCGCCGCCGAGGCGGGCCGGCCTGCGGACCTGATCACCACCTCCTCGATCGCGGCGACCCGGATCCTGGAGAAGTTCTCCGTCTACTCCGGCACCAAGGCCTACATCAGCCACCTCACCCGACTGCTGCGTGTCGAGCTCGGCCCCAAGAACGTCCGGGTGGCCACGATCGAGCCCGGCATGGTCGACACCGAGCTGCCGAGCCACGTCACCGACCCCGACGCCAGCGCCCTCATGGAGGGGCTGCTCACCGAGATCGACCCGCTGCAGTCGGTCGATGTGGCCGAGACAGTGGCGTTCATCGCCGCCTCACCCCGCCACGTCAACCTCACCGAGATCACCATCCTGCCCACCGCGCAGGCCGTTTGACGCGACCTGACTCGATGAAGTCTTGGCCTTACCCGGCTACCACAGCCACGCCGCCTTGCGCGAGGGCGGGCAATGTGTGCTGGCGATCCCGTCCATCGAACTGGCCGAGCAAGTGGTCGACGCAGGCAACATCTCCGGCCGCGACACCGACAAATGGCGCCGCTTCGGCTTCACGCCCATGCCCGCCGCCACTGTGGAGGCGCCGCTCGTCGCCGAATGCTTCGCCAACGTCGAATGCACGGTGGCCGACGACCGGCTCGCCGACGACCACCACTTGTGGATCCTCAGAGCCGGGCGGGCCTGGATCGATCCGGGCAAGCGCGGCGCGGGCGAATTCCACCACCGCGGCAACGGCACCTTCTCCGCCAACGCCGCCACCGTGGACCTGCGGCACCGCATGACCAAGTGGCAGTACCTGACCCACGCCTGACCCCCGCACGCTGAAGGAAGCACTATGAACGCCACCCTGGACGACCTGCGCCGCCACACCTCCGGCCGCCGTATCCTGCTCACCGGAGCCGCCGCCGTCGTCAGCATGGACCCGGAGGCGGGTGTCCTACCCGGCGCCGACCTGCTCATCGAAGGCGACCGGATCGCCGCCGTCGGCTCGGACCTCGCGGCCGACGACGCCCTGGTCATCGACGTCACCGGAGCCATCCTGGCCCCCGGCTTCGTCGACACCCACCGTCACGCCTGGGAGGCGCAACTACGCCGCATCATGCCGGATGTCAACGACCTCGGCCAGTACGTCACCTCCACCCTGGCCGGTATAGCCCCCGCCTACCAGCCACACGACATGTACATCGGCACCCACCTGGCCGCGCTGACCGCCATCGACAGCGGCATCACCACCATGCTCGACTTCTCCCACAACTCCCGGACCGCCGCCCACTCCGACGCCGCAATCCGCGCACTGGCCGAGACCGGCATCCGGGGCGTGCACGCATCCATGCGCCCACACTTCGGAACCTGGGACGGCCAATGGCCGGCCGACCTGACCCGCCTACACGACACCTACTTCGCCTCCGGCGGACTGCTCACTCTGCGCCTGGCCGCTCTGGCCACCGACGAGGTCGCCGGCCCCGACCTCGCCTACGGCGAACGCCTCGCGCGCACCGCCCGCGACCTCGGCATCGGAGTCAGCATCGACGCCGTCTTCGGCCTGCCCTCCTCCGAGGCCATCCTCGGCTGGGCCGAGCAAGGTCTGCTCGGCCCGGACGTCTCCCTCATCCACTGCACCGGCCTGACCCCACAGGCCTGGCAGGCGATGGCCGACACCGGCACCAATGTCGCGCTCGCTCCGACTTCGGACGCGCAGATCGGCTTGGAAAGCGCGATCCCGGCCATCGACGAGGCGCTCGCCGTCGGCATCCGGCCAGGCCTGAGCATCGACGTGGAAGTCGCACTGGCCAGCGACATGTTTACGCAGATGCGCGCCCTGCACGCCATCCAGCGCATGCGCGCCGTCCATGCCGCCTACGGCACCGGCGATCAGCCCGCCGCCCGGATCGGCGTGCACGACGTGCTCGACTTCGCCACCCTGCAGGGCGCCAAGAGCATCGGCCTCGGCGACGTGACCGGCTCCCTCACCCCGGGAAAGCAGGCCGACGTGCTCGTCGTGCGCGCCGAGGACCTCAACAACATGCCGCTCAACGACCCCATCGGCACCCTCGTCCTCGGCTCCGACGCACGCAACATCGAGGCCGTCTTCATCGCCGGCCAGGTCCGCAAGTGGGCCGGGACCGTGCTCGACCTCGACCTGGCCGCTCTACGCGAAGACGTGCACGCCTCCCGCGACCGTATCCTGGCCGCCGTCCACACCTCATGACCGGCCGCACCAGCGCCGGGATCAGCGCGGCCCCGGTGAATCGGCATCCGCCTGCCGGCTACCGCCTCACCCGCCGCTGACCCCGCCCCTGTGGACCGGTCGGCAATTCGAGTCGGCCGGTTCCGTCCACCCCCTCCACCACCGCTCGAAGGACCCCCTCCCATGTACTTAAGCACCCGGCATCTGCTCGGACTGCTCACAACACTGCTCGCCTTCGCCGCCATCGGTAGCGGCCGATCGGCATCCGCCCCCCACCCGTACGTCGGCATGTGGGTCACGGCCGACGGCCGCATCCGCCAGGAACTTCTCGCGAGCGGCCGCTACGAAGAAGAACGCGACGGCCGCAAACGCGCCTACACCGGCCGCTACACCGTGACCGGCGCCCACATCGACTACCACGACGACCTGGGCTTCACAGCCACCGGCAACGTGCGAGACGGCGTGCTCCACCACGAGCACTTGGTGCTCTATCGCGAAAGCTGACCGCGCCCGCCGGACGGCAACCCGGTACCACCCCATAGAAGGGACAAGCCATGGCCCAGATCGTCCTCACCATCCTGGTGTATGCGGCCCTGGCGCTCATTGTGGCAAACGGCTGCCGCCCCCACCGCACTGCCGCCCACCTCACCCTCCACCGCTACTCCTGCCGACACCGACACCGCCGGCGCCATCCTCGACCGCCGCACCGACGGGGATGGCACCGCGGTCAGGACCCTCTGGTCGAGTCGGCCACCATCGCCCGCCAGGAAAAACCGTAGGGAACCCGCGTCGATGAATCACCGAAGCGTCGAAATCGTGGTCGTCGTCGTAGCGGCCGTCTTGGCCCTGACCTGGACACCGGTTCATAAGATCGCAGCTCGCCGCTACCCGGATCAGAACCCGTATCTGGCATAAGCCATTTCTTGCGTTCGCGTCCGTTTCAGCTCAGGGCCGCCCGCAGCCAGCGCAGCGTCTCGGGTTCGACGGGGTCGGCGATGTCGTTCTGGTCGGGATGCTTGCGCAGGTAGGCGGCGACGACCGGGCAGACCGGGACGACCCTGGTGCCTGTGTCGCGGACGTCGGCGAGGGCTCCGGCGACGAGGGTGCTGCTCAGGCCGCGGCCGGCGAAGGCGTCGAAGACCTCGGTGTGATACATGATCCGTCGGCCGTCGTGGTCGGCGTAGGCGGCGAGCCCGGCCAGCTCACCGTCCACTGTGATCTCGTACCGGCTCTCGCCGTCGTTGCGGCGCACAGTGGTGGTCATGGTCTCTCCATTTCGGGCAGTGGTGGGCTCAGAAGGTGACGACGACCTTGCCGCGGACGTGCCGGGCCCGGAAATCGAGCAGCGCCTGCCGCGCCTGGACGAACGGGTACTGCGCGCCGATCTCCACCCGCAGCGTGCCGGCGGACGCCTGCGCGGCGAGCCCGGCCAGCCGACCGGCGGGCGTGGTCGTTCCGGTGTAGACGGCCCGGACGTCCCGTTCGAACGCCTGCGGGCCGCCGAGGGGGGACACCACCATGCCACCGGGTCTGGCGGCCGCCGCAGAGGCGGCCAGCGCGGGGCCGGCTTGGGCGACGTCGAGCACCACGTCGGCGCCTTCGGGCGCCCAGTGCCGCACGCGCTCGGCGACGTTCTCGGCGCGGTAGTCGATCACCCCGTCCGCGCCCAGGTCCGCCAGATAGTCACGGTCTCCGTCCCGGCCGGTGGCGATTACGGTCGCGCCGGCCTGCTTGGCGAGCTGGACGGCGTAGCCGCCGAGACCGCCGGTGGCGCCGACGACGAGCAGCGTGACACCCGGCACGGGCCCGGCCTCGTCGAGCAGCGCCGCCGCAGTCAGGGCCCCGGTCGGCAGCGCGGCTCCGTGGCGCGCATCCAGCCCCGCCGGCCGCACGGCGGCGGAATCGTCGGCGCGCACCAGGGCGTACTCGGCGAAGGCGCCGGAGGGCACCCCGTTCCACGCGACGACCGCGTCCCCGGTCGAGAATCCGCCGACGCCGGGCCCGACGGCCACGACGACGCCGCTGACGTCGACGCCGGGCACGAACGGGTGCGGCACCGGCAGGTCGTCGCGCATCGCGCCGGTGACCAGCGCGATGTCGACCGGGTTGACGGCGGCGGCCTCGACGCGGACAAGGAGCTGCCCCGCGCCGGGCTCCGGCCGCGGTACCTCGGCTATCTCCAGATCTTCCAGCGGCCCGTAGGCCCGGGTGAGCAGTGCCTTCATCGGTGGTCTCCTTCGAACTCGGGCAGCGGCTCGACCGCCAGGACGCGCTTGCCGCCGACGTGCCGGGTCGCCAGATCCCGGTAGGCGTCGCGGACGCGCTCCAGGGGGTAGACGGCGGCGATGGGGATGGTGATCTCGCCCTTCGCGACGAGGGCGGCCAGGCGGGCCCAGACGACCGGGTCGTCGGCCTGCTCCTGCGCAGCCGAGTGGACGCCGTAGCGCTGCACCGCCCGGCCCTCGGCTGTGGTGTTGATCCGGTCCGGGCCGACACCCAGTGCGATGGCGGTGTTCACGTTCCCCGCGCCGAAGGTGTCCAGGTACACGTCGACGCCCTGCGGTGCCGCGGCGCGCAGCCGGTCGGCCAGCCCGGGGCCGTAGGTCACCGGATGGATGCCGAGACCGCGCAGCAAGCCGAAGTTGCCCTCGCTCGCGGTCCCGATCACCGTGGCCCCGCGCAGCCGGGCCAGCTGGGCGGTGACCACCCCGACACCGCCGGCCGCGGCCGAGACGACGACCGTCTCGCCGGGTCGCGGGTCGACGGCCTCCACGCCGGCCCAGGCGGTCGCACCCGCGCCGGCGATGCACGCGGCCTCGGCCCAGCCGAGGCCGGCGGGCTTGGCGGTGAGCGCGCCCGCAGCGGCCACGACGAAGTCGGCTTGAGCGGCGCGCGGCGCGAAGCCGAGGACTTCGTCGCCGGGTGCGAATCCGGTCACCCCGGCACCGACCTCGGCGACCCGTCCGGCGAAGTCGTTGCCCTGGCCCTCGGGGAACCGGGCGGGCCAGATCGCGGCGAACACGCCTTCGCGGATACCGATCTCTCCAGGGTTGAGGGCCGCGGCGACGACGTCGACGACCACTCGGCCGGGCTCCGGGCGGGGCTGGTCGACCTCCGCGATCTCGAGAACGTCGGGTCCGCCGTAGCGGGAGAACCGTACTGCTCTGGGCATCGTCGTCACTTTCCCGCGTGGGCGGGCAGCGCCCCGAGCTGTTGCAGGACCGAGTACAGGTTGGCTACGCCCCAGTGTTCGGTGATCTGCCCGTCGCGCACACGCATCGCGTCGACCGTTTCGAACTCGACGTGCTCGCCGGTCGGGGCCAAGCCGAGGAACTCGCCCCGGTGGGTGCCCGAATACGTCTTGTAGGTGGTCACGACGTCGCCGTCGACGGTCTGCCAGTGGATCTTCGCCGAGAAGTCGGGGAACGCCGTGCGCAGCGCGTGGTAGAGGACGCGGACGCCGTCCTTGTCCGGCGTGGTGCCCGGTTGCGGGGTGTGGTCGACGAAGTCGTCCGCGAACAGCTTCTCGAACAGGGTGAAATCACCACCGGACTGCACGCGCTCGGTGTTGCGGCGCACGACGTCCTTGGCATCGGTGCGCAGCGAGGCCAGCGCCCGGCTCCAAGCGACCACCTGGTCCAGCAGCGCGCCGACCGCGGCGGTGTGCCGCTCGGCGGGCGCGAAGACGCTGAAGTCCTCGAAGTCGGTGAACAGCGACAGCGTGACCTGGTTGCGGACGTCGGCCACCTGCAGCTCGCCCATGACCAGCCGCAGGTGCTCCACCGCTCTGGTGCCGCCCGCGGTGCCGTAGCTGACGAACCCGGCGGCCTTGTTGTTCCACTCGCCGTAGAGGAAGTCGATGGCGTTCTTCAGCGCGCCCGAGGTCGAGTGGTTGTACTCGGGGGTGACGAAGACGTACCCGTCGAACGAGGCGATCTTCTCCGCCCACGCCTTGGTGTGCTCGTGCGCGTACTGCCCGAGCGACGGGGGAGCGGCCTCGTCCAGATGTGGAAGGCGGTACTCGGCGATGTCGACCAGCTCGAACTCGGCGTCGTCGCGCGCCGCGGCTAGCTCGTGGACCCAGAGCGCCACCGCTTCCCCGTTCCGGCCCGGACGGGTGCTGCCCAGGATGATCGCGATGCGTGTCATGTCCGCCTCTCCATTTTGATGATGTGTCTACAAATAGCAGTACTTTGCTGATGTGTCAACAAATTGGTATGCTGCTCGCATGGCCGACGTCCGATGGCTCGACGAGCGGGAAGCCCGGCTGTGGCGGGCCTACCGGGAACTGACCCGCGAACTGCAGCGCACCTTCGAGCGCCAGCTGGAACGCGACGCCGGGCTCTCCGGCGCCGATTACGCCGTGCTGGCACCCGTTTCCGAGGCCGAAGACGGCGTGATCCGCATGCGCGAGCTCGGCCACGAGGTGGGCTGGGACCGAAGCAGGCTGTCCCACCAGGTCACGCGGATGCAGAAGCGCGGCCTGGTCGTGCGGGAGGACTGCGCCGACGACGCGCGGGGCGCGATGGTGCGCATTACCCCCGCCGGCCGCGAAGCGATCGAGGCAGCCGCTCCCGAGCACGTCGGCACCGTCCGCCGCCACTTCTTCGACCATCTCTCCGAGCGCGAGCAGGCGACGCTGACCCGCGTGTTCGAGCGCCTGCTCGCCGCTCAGCGCCATGACGGCTAGACGGCGACGAGGCCCCTCCGCGGAATCGTTGATGTGTCCAAGAGCTGGCGCGCTATCTTCCCCTCGCTGCGCAGCATTCAGGTCTGCACGGCCGCCAGGTAGTCGTCGGTGCCGGGGTTCCAGAAGTGCGGGGTGAGCCGGTCGGCGTCCTCGCGCCACGGGCATGGGAGCTGGCCGAGCTGATTGCCGCACGTCCACGGACCACGCGCCGGTTCACCCACGCGATCGCGCAACGCCCATGGAAAAGGCGATTGGTCGACGACCTGGGCTTCGGCATCGCGCACGAGATGTTCGGCATCGCCGCACTGCCACGCCGTCGCTGACCGAGTCCTGAGAGATCGGCGGTTGCCGCGCCAATCGGGCCTTTCGAACACTCAGCTGTGTTCTTGTGGGCGTCGCTGTCGGCGACGGGCGGATCGCCGAGTATGAGGACGGCTTCGAGCAGCCGGGTGGGCTCACTCGGTGCTCGCTCGAGCGAGGACTTCATCGGCGAGCGCTACCGCCGCCTCGTCGGGCGCGTACGTGGCCAGCGCGGCGACGAGTTCACGGATATCGCTGCGAATCGACGGGAGAAGCTGGGCGTGGCGGGCGACGTCGAGTTCGTTGGCGATGGTCAGGACGGCGAAGTCACGGAGTTCGGTTCCTTCGATCGTCTTCGAGCCGCCGGTGAATCTGTCGGTCACGGGCAAGGGCCGTCGGCCGAGTTCGCGGTAGGTGTGTGAGCGATCGCATGCGCCGTAGAGGTATGCCAGCGCCGCGGCGTCGGGGCCGATGACGTGATCCAGCCGCCGACGATCTGTGGTCGGCAGCATGGCGTGCCGGAACCCGTCGGTGCCGTATGACGCGTGGCAGATCGACGCCAGTCGGGTGCGGGGCGCGGCGTTCCATTCGACCGTGAGGGTGTGCACCCGGCGAAGGTGCTCGAACAGAGTTCCGCCTGGGTGATCGATATGTTCGGCGCCGAGCGTGCGCTGCAGCTCGAACGCGCGGCTGACGACGTCGTCGGTGGCGAGCCACTTGGTGGCGTGCGCCGAAACGATACGCGCGAGTTCCCCGGGGGCGTCGCGAGCGACGAGATGCCCGGCGTCCGGTACGCGGGTAACGGTGACGCGTCTGTTGGCCGTGCGTAGCCGGTCCACGTCGGCGTCGCCAAGCGGGGAACGTCGTCCTCCCCGCACGAGCAGGATGGGCAGGTCCGATGTCGCGATGATCCCGTGGAGCTCGGAGCGGGAGGCGAGAATGTCATCGGCGAGCTCGGTGTTGCGGGCGAGGAGCCCGTGGTCGTCGAGCCAGCGGCGGGCCCGATCCGCGTCGACATCAGGAACGACGTCCACGAGCACGAGGCCGGCGACGCGCTGCGCGACAGACGACTCCGCGAGGGCGGCGACGGCGGCGAACCCGCCGAGGGAGGCACCCACCACGACGAGCGGCGCCGGTTCGCGAACCACCATCGCGATGACGTCGTCGGCGATCGCCCGCAAAGTGGTGGCCCGTCCGGAACTCTCGCCGTGCCCGCGCAGATCGAA
Organism: Nocardia sputi; assembly: GCF_023501985.1. NCBI lineage: Bacteria > Bacillati > Actinomycetota > Actinomycetes > Mycobacteriales > Nocardiaceae > Nocardia > Nocardia sputi. The sequence goes on from NZ_JAMFLC010000006.1 coordinate 64,524, forward strand.
GGCCACCGTCCGCAGTCCGCACTCGGTCATCCCCTCCGTGACCGGTGCCCAGACGTCGCGACGCTCTTCGCCCGCGTGAAGCAGCAGGACCGTGGGGCCCGCGCCGGTCACCGTGGCTCGAAGTGTGACGTCGCGCAGTGTGAGGGTCATGTCTGTCATCGCCGATCCACCTCCTTGCCGAATTTCCCTCTCGGCTCGGTGATTTCGAACATCGCCATGCCCCCCTCCGGTCTACCTTGGGCTGTCTAGGTAACGGTACGCGGGGCAGCCTTGGCTAGTCAAGGTAGGATTCCGGGGTGACTAGTTCGAGAACGCGCAGACCGCCGGAGGAAGCCCGCCGGTTGATCCTCGATGCCGCCGCTTCGCTGCTGGCCGAGGGAGGCGTCGCCGCTGTGCAGGTGCGCGCGGTGGCAGCGCGGGTCGGGATGACCGACGCCGGCGTCTCGCATCACTTCGGCAATCGCGAGAAGCTGCTCGCCGAACTTCTTCGCCATGGTGGAGGCCGGCTTCGAGCCGCGCTTCAAGACGTCATCGCCGCATGGCTGGAGCACGGCACCGATGTCCTCGAGCTCGTCGAGTCGCTCGAGTCCGTGTATCGCGGCGGCTACGGCGAACTCGCGGTGGCGCTGCACGCGGCGGGATGGCGCGACCGTGGTGCCGGCATGCTCGACCCGGTCGTCGACGCCCTGCATCGGAGTCGGCCTCCCGGAAGTCCCCTCGACGAGACGCGACTCGCGGTCGCCGCCCTCCACCAGGCGATGGCAACCGAGCCCCTCTACGGCAGCGACTTCCGTCGCAGCGCCGGCCTCACCGGCGCCGCGGCGCAAGACTCGACCGCTCACCTGCGCTGGTGGGCAAGCCAGCTCCAACGCACGCTAGACATCGAACCGGCGCACCGTTGACCCGAGAGGCGGCAGCACGTAGGTGGAGAGCGATGTTTATTCATCCAAGGGGAACCTATTTTTGTGTAGATTTCGATAGGTGCTGACCATCAACCGCCTTGTCGCCGATTCCGAGCTGAGCTTGCGGGTGATGACCCCGGAACTCACCGACCGTTTGGCGGCGGAGATCAGCTGGCTGCACTCCACCGAGCTGCCCGACCCGTCGCCATACGTCCGTCCCGGGGAACTGGTGCTGACCAACGGTCTATGGCTGCCGCACGTCTCGGCGGAGCTGTTCATCGACGCTCTGGCGCGGGCGGGAGCAGCCGGGCTGGTCTATGGACTGACGGCGCAGACCCCGGTGCTTCCTGAAGAGCTCGTGTCGCTGTGCATTGCGCGTGGCCTGCCGTTGATCGAGCTGTCTATCAGTGTGCCGTTCGCCGCCCTCACCCGTGCGGCCGCCCGAATCCAGAACGAGGTACTGCAGGCGGAACTGGCCGCGACCGTGCACCGCGGCGATGCTCTGGCCACCGCCCTGTCCCGTGGCAGTGGCGCGGCGGGCGTACTCGAGATCCTGCGGGGCGAAACGGAGTTACCGCTGATGGTGGTCGACCGCAAGGGTCGCTGCCTGGCCAGTATCGGCTGCGAACCGACAGGAGAGCAGATCCGCCTCGCCGCCGTGGCTCTCAACGGTACGCCACCGCCGCTCGAGGTCGATTTGCTCAGTTCCGGTCCGTCCGCGCTGTATCTGGTCGAGGGCGCGATGGGGGAAATCGACGCCGGCTTGTACTGCCTGGAACCGGCCACGAAACTGGATACGGCCGATCGCGAGGCCCTCGCCCAAGCGGCCCGATTCCTGAGCCTGGAGGTCACCAAACAGCAGGCGGTGCATGCTATCGAGGCGCGCTTCGCAGCCGAGCTACTGGAGATGATCCTGTCGGGACCACGGCGCAGCGGCGAGGTGAGTCAGCGGCTGCGCGCCTACGGGGTGCCGGCGGACCGTCCGCTGTGCGTCTTCGCACTCGCCCCATCCTCCCCGACCGTCGGCCACCACACACCGCCGGACCATGTCGCCGACGCCGTCGGCGCATTCTTCGCCATGCACGGAATCCCGGTATTCACGGCCGCGGGAAGCCGCGACGTCGTAGCTGTCTGCCCCTGGGATCGAGCTGCGGACGAGTTGGCGCGTTTTGCTCGCGAGCTGTCCGCGGAAGTAAGTAGGCGCGTGCGCGTTTCGAGGATCGTCGTGGGAGTGGGTGAGATAGTGACGACTGCGGGCGCCCTGCGGGAACCGCTGGTGCGTGCTCGGGAAGTCTGCCAGGTGCTGCGCGGGCGGAACGGCCCGGACACGGCCACCTTCGCCGATATCGCGACATTCCGGATGCTGCTGGGGCTGCTCGATGAGCAGGTGCTGAGACGGTTCACCGATCAGGTTCTCGGCATCATCCGCGAGCACGACACCCGCGCCCACACCGAACTCGAGCACACCCTGCGAACGTTCCTCGCCAACGACGGCCAGTGGGGAGTGACGGCCGCCGCCCTGCATGTGCACGTCAACACCCTACGCAACCGCATGGCCCGTATCACCGAGCTGACCGGACGCAATGTCAACCGGCTCGAGGACGTCGTCGACTTGTCGCTGGCCTTCGCGGCCGAGTCCGTCGGCCCGGGCGCCGGATCGACCACGGCTATCAGATGATCCGGCCGCCGCGGCGTCAGTTCGGGTATACCGCTGGATCTACGTCGTAGCTCGGCAGCGGTCGATGTGGTGTGCCGGTGTCCTCACGCGCCCACGCCGCCACATCCCGACAGCGTGCGAAGGTCACGTCTGCGCACTGCTGGGCATACGCGATAAGGCGTCGCAGCGCCATCATCCGGCCCGGCCGCCCGGTGAGGAACGGATGCATGCACACGTTGAACAGGCAATTGTAGTGGCGCATGCCATCGAGCTCGGCGCGCCACATTTGCTCGACCTTCGCAGGGGATTCGATGACCGATCCGATCCGCGGTTCGGGCAGGTAGGCATATTGCTCCCAATCATCCAGCGACCAATGCACAGGCAGCTCCGTCACCAAGCCGTACCTGCTGTCGATGAGGTACGGCCGGTCGTCACCCATCAGTGACGAGTCGTAAGCCAGCCCGTACTCGGCGACCAGACCGAGAGTTTCGCGGCTGGCGCTCCACATCGCCGCGCGATGTCCGGATATTTCGATCCCCTGCGCCGCGAAGATGTCGAGTGCCCGTGCGAAGTCCGCGCGTTCGGCGCCGGGCGGCAGGGAAGTGGGCGCCCGGTGGCTGTAGGAGTGATGTGCGACCTCGTGCCCCCGGTCGATGATCGAGCGGGCCAGGCGGGGGCGCTGCTCTGCTACCCAGCCGGGCACGAAGAACGTAGCGGGAATGGCCATCTCGTCGAGGAGGTCGAGGATCCGCGGCACACCGACGTCCGGACCGTAGGACTGATGCGACATCACCATGGGGTGCTGGGCGTAGTGACGGCCTTCGGCAAGGATCGGTGTCTCGGCGTCCACGTCGAAGGTCAGCGTCGCCACGGCGGCAGCGCCGCGGGTCCAGGTGCGCTCGCTCATCCGGCGCGCCGTGCGCGCCAAGCGGCGGCGTTGTCCAAGCAGGCCATGGGATGCAGCATCGCATGGTCGAACGGCTCGAGCGCTGCCCCGGTCTCGACCCGGCGTGGCAGGTCGGGATTGGCCAGCGCGCCCCGGCCCAGCGACAGCATGTCGGCGTGCCCACCGGTGAGCACATCGGCGGCCTGGGGGAGTGCGTGCATGCCGCCGTTGGCGATGACAGGACGGCCGGAGACCTTACGGGCGAGCTCGGTGATGGTCGATCCGCTCGGGAAGCGAGCGGTCTCGAGGAAGTCCTTGCCCTCGCTGGCAATGTGCAGGTAGGTCGCGTCGGTCAGTGCCGTGAAGATGGCCCGCGCGTCGGCGGCGGCGCCGGGCCAGCGGTAGGTGAAGTCGTTGACCTTGGTCTGGGACAGTCGCACGCCGATCGGGAAGTCGCCGAGCGCTTCACGGATCGTCCGCAGCACGCGGACGGTCAGGCGGATCCGGTTCTGCACCGGTCCGCCGTACTCGTCGGTGCGCTGGTTGGTGTAGTCGGTGAGGAACTGGTCGAGCAGATAGCCGTTGGCCGCGTGGATCTCGACCCCGTCGAAGCCGGCCGCCCTGGCGTTCTCGGCGGCGGCCGAGAACCCGGCCACGACATCCTCGATGTCGCGTGCGGTCATCTCCCGGGGCGGGTTCCACGGCCCACCGACGCCGCCGTAGTCAGGCATCATCTGGCCGGGGGGCGTGATCGATGAGGGGCCTATGGTGTTGTAGCCGTAGGCGTTGCCCTGGGAAATGGCACCGGCGTGCATCAGCTGCGCGACGATCGGGGCGCCGGCCGCGTGTACCGCATCAACCACGTTCCGCCATCCCGCGATGTGCCGTTGGGTGACCAAGCCGGGCTGGTTGTAGTAGCCCTGGCTGTGGGTGGCGTCCGTGTAGGTCCCCTCCGTGATGATCAATCCGAATCCGCCCGCTGCGAACTCGTGGTAGTACTCGCTCATCTGGGCGGTGGGTGTGCCGTCGGACTCGGCGGAAATTCGGGTCATCGGTGCGACGGCGAACCGGTTGCGCAGCGTCAGGGCGCCGATCGCGGTCGGCTCGAGAGCAGGGTGGGCCAGTTCAGTGGTGATCATCGTTTTCTCCTCCGTGGTTGGGGGCAGGATGGTCAGGGCGAGCGGGGTGGGGCGAGTTCCGTTGATGACGTTGTGGTCCTGCGGGCAGGATGAGACGACTACGAGGCAGTCCATCTCGGCGCGCAAGGTGATCGAGTCGCCGGGCGCGGTGGCGGCTTCCAGCCACGACAGGGTTCCGCCGGCGGTGATGGGAATCCGCATGAAGACATTGATCGGCTGCGGGATGGTTGGCAGGGCCGGGTACCCGAGGTCGCTCATGGCGTGGCGCAGATTGTCGGCGCAGCTGGCGTGGTCCGGGTCTCCGTATGCCGCATAGCGTTCCGGGTCGCAGGCGGCTATCAACATGTCGTGCACCCCGGGGGAGGTGTCGGCCAGGTAGGTGAGGATCGGGCGGCGGCGATTGGTGACGAAGGATTCGCCGAGCGCGGGGAAGAGTCGACTGGTGTGGGTGCGGGTGTGCGAGGCACTGTGGTGCTCGGTGATGTCGTCGGCGTTGTAGGCGAAGACATCACCCACTTGGCCGCCGTCGAGGTCGGTGATCCGCAACCGCTCGCCGGTTCGCAAGGTCACCGCCCTGGCCTGTCTGGCCGGCACGGTCACCGGCTCCCGGTAGCTCAACGCTGTCATGGTGTTCAGTCAACCGAGCTACAGCCGCCGGTGTAAATGTGTGTATGCACAGTATTCTAGCTTTGACATAGATGTTTCCACATTCCAGTGACAGCTGCGGCGGGATAGCGTGGGTTTCATGCGTATCCGTCCGCAAGCGAGACCCGCCGCGACCACAGCCGCCGCCATGGTGCGAGCACGTGAACGTGGCGAAACCACATCGGCTGACCTGGTCGCCACTGCGATCCACAGTGCGCGGCAACCCGATGCGGCCGCAGTGATGATCACCCTCACCGCCGAACGCGCCCACTACCAAGCCCAGGCCAGCGATCGTCGCGCGGTGCGCGGCGCTCTGCGCAGCCGCCTCGACGGCGTCCCCGTCGTGTGGAAGGACCTCTTCGACGTCCAGGGCACCGTCACCACCTGCGGCTCGGCAAGCCACCTCCACGACGAACCAGCCGCGATGGACAGCCATCTCGTGCGGCGGGCGCACAACAGCGGACTGGTCACAGTCGGCAAGACCAATCTCAGCGAGTTCGCCTTCTCCGGCCTCGGAATGAACCTTTGCTTCGGCACGCCCGCCAATCCACTCGACCCGGCGCTGATCCCGGGCGGATCCTCGTCCGGGTCGGCGGTCGCGGTCGCTCGCGGCATCGTTCCCCTTGCGGTGGGTACCGATACCTCCGGATCTGTGCGGGTGCCCGCGGCGCTGTGCGGCATCGTCGGCTACCGGGCCAGTCCGGGCAGGTACGGCCCGCACGATTTCGCGCCCCTGTCCGCGACGCTCGACAGCGTCGGCTTCTTCGCCACCACTGTCGAAGACCTGGTCATGATGGAGCGGGTACTCCGCCCCGCCGAGCCGAACCAGCGCACGCTCCCACTGCGATTCGTGGTGCCGGCGGGGGAATGGTCGGAGGACGCCAACGGTGAGATCGACTCCGACTTCGACGCCGTTGTCACCGCACTTCGTGCCGCGGGCGCCGAGGTCGAGGTCCGCGAATTGCCGTCGCTTGTGGCGGCCCAGCGGCTGATGGACACTCACGGGACGATCGTCGGCGCCGAAGCCTTCGGCCTGCACGGACATCGGCTCGATTCCACCGCACCGATCGAACCCGCCACCCGCCGCAGGCTCGGAAGCAACGCGTGCACATCGTCCTCCGTCGCCCCTGTCTATACCGCGATGCCCGGGTTGCGTGCGGCCTTCGCCGCCGAACTCGGGGACGCGATGTTGTTATGTCCCACCGTGCGGCAACCACCGCCCCGCATCGCCGACCTCCAGGCCGACCCGGCTCGATACGACGCCGCCAATGCCACTGTTCTGCGCACCACCATGGTGCTCAGCTACCTGGGCAGTTGCGGGATCACCCTGCCGGTGCCCGCATCACGGCAAGGTCCTCGCACCGGGATTCTGCTTTCCCGGCCGGCTGGCGACGATGTGGCCCTGCTCGATCGGGCAGCCTGGGTGCACCACCTCATGGACCGGGACTGGCGCAACGACACGTAGCAGGCTCACCGATGTCACAGTCGCGCTAGCCGCTTCGTCTGCTCAATGACAACGGATAACGCAAGAGCCGAGGAGAATCAAGTGCTCGATACGAAGGAACGCACGCACAGCGAGGTGTCGGCGGCACACGACCGGTCGCAGGCAGCCACCGATAATGCTGCTGCGGTCGGCACGGGCGATGCCGACGCCCATCCGGCGAAATGGAAGTTCTGGATACTGACCATGATCGGTCTCTACCCAATGCTCATCGGCTTGGTCACGACCACCGCTCCACTGCTGCAACCTTTCCCGACACCGCTACGGCTGGCCTGCATCATGCCGGTCGCGGTGGCGGCCATGGTGTGGGTGATCATGCCCTTCCTGACCCGATGCTTCGCCGGGTGGCTGACGCGCTGACCAGCCGACAACGGCAGCTCTTGTGATCACGCCATCTCACCGGCCAAAACCCGCTGGTGGTGAACCTGTGCCGAGGGTGAGATGCGCCTTCGCCATCGCGAGCGAAGGCGTCACAATCTTTGATCGAGTTAGGACCTTAACTGTCCTATCTCCGCGACACAATCGAATCATGAGTGAAACCGAATCGACTGCAGGACAGCTGGATCTGGCCGATATCACCGACTACAACGATCCGAACGCGCCGTGGAACCAGGCGGGGGACCAGGAGGGCAGCATCGCCAACTGGAACGATGATGTGATCAACGAGTTCAGGGAGAACTCGGGCAAGGTGGGCGGTGCTTACGCGGGCGTGGACCTCATTCTGCTCACCACGACGGGAGCCAAGAGTGGCAAGCGGCACACGACTCCGCTGGGGCCCCAGTACCGGGACGACACCATGTACGTGAGCTCGTTCATGGAAGGCAGGTACCCGGCGTGGTGGTACAACATCAAGGCGAATCCTCGGGTCACCATCGAGCTCCGGGGCAAGACCTACCAGGGGACCGGCAAGGTGCTCGAAGGCGCGGACTATGACGAGTTCGTGGCCTGGGTGCTGGCCAACAACCCACTGCTGGCGGACTTCCAGTCCAAGGTCGACCGCCCCATGCCGCTGGTCGTGCTCACCCTCGGCGGCGAGGGCTGAGCGCTCCCTGGGATCTCTCAGCCGCGGCGCCTCGACAACATCACATAATCGGCATACTGAAGATGCCGCTGACCGCGCTAACCGAAGCGGCCAGTGCGGGCTGACGGAAGATCGACGGGCCGAGCCCATCTCGAGTCAGCAACGCACTGAAATGCCGATGAGCGGATGGTTAGTTGTAGGGTCCGTGCCGAATTTGTTGTCGTGCGGACGTTGCCGGTGCGGTCCGCTCTTGACGTCAGCCGACCGGGCGCTTCTCATGTCACCTTTATGACGATCTTGCCCGAGATGCGGCCGTTTTCGACGGCAGCGAGGGCGGCCGGGGCGTCGGAGAACGGATGGACTGCGGTGATCACAGGTGCGAGGATTCCGTCGAGGGCCAGCCGGGCCGATCGCTCCAGGTTCTCGCGGTCGAGGCGGCGTTCGACGAATGGTCGCGGAAGGGGTCGACAAGGCAGGCCCGGTAATACGGTGGGCGGCGCAGCTGGTCCGGCTCGGATGCGCGGGCGTAGCGTTTCACCGTGTTCAACGCCAGGCCCAGACGCCGGGCGCAGTCCAGCAGTCCGACACCTTGATCGAGCAGATCGTGCACCGCATGCCAGCGTTCCAACGTGGTGGTCTCGCGGGTGAGTGTTTGCCGTTTCGGGCCGGCCGCGGCCCAGCATCGGCCGTGCGCGGCGACGACTTCCCTCACCGATCGGGCCAGACCGTGCCACAGATGCCAGCGGTCGCTGACCTGCAGTGCGGCGGGCCGCGCGCGGCGGATCGCTTCGGCATAGGTGGCCGATCCGTCGCGGACGACGACCTCGACGCCAGGATTGTTCCGCAGCCATGTTTCGAGGGTTTCGGACTTGCGGTCGGCCAGGACGTCGATCCGTTGGTGAGTGACAGCGTCGATGACCGCTGTGCCGTAACGGTTTCGGCGGCGCAGAGCGAAGTCGTCCACGCTGACCACCCGCGGGACCGGCCGGTGCGGCAGCGGGATCGCCAGCAGTACCCGCACCGCGGTATGTCGGGACAATCGAACCGGCAACGCGGCCAGCACGCGGACCGCAGCCCGACCAGCCAGTTCTTTCACGATCGCCCGCACCTGGCCGGTCAGTCGGGTCGTTCGCCGTTGGTAGCGTTCGAGCAGCCCGGGAACCTGTTCACGGAAAGTCCTGCAGCACTGCGGTCTCGGGCAAACCAGTCGTCGAACCCGTACCCGGACGATCACCACGCGACCGTCGGCGGGCAGGTCGGCGACGGTCCGGTGGTGGTAGCTGTGGACTTTCTCCGACTCCTCACCACAGCGTGAGCACACCGCCGGGCCGGGCGCTGTCCGGGCCCGCACTACGAGCCTCCAGCCCTCCTCGACAACCTCCTCGATCACCAGCGCCGACAGACCCGAGAACACCAGCCCGACAGCAACATCCGCCTCACCCACCCACGCATCGTGCCGTCAGGCGACCACGCTCAGCCACCGGAAGTGAGCCAGAGCCTTTATATTTACAGTCCCCGCCGACGACCCCGGTCGGCGGATGAACGCGAGGACTCCGACATGTCGATGCGGCCATGCGGTTCCGATGCCCGCGCGGATCCACACCAACCTGCCTCGGCGCGGGTGGCCGCCGCGGTCGTTGTGGTGGGCGACGACTTCGCCGCCCCGGGATCGGGTCCCGGCGTGGTTGCATCTGGGGGCGCGGCGGACGAGATGGAGGACGTATGGGATACGACTGCACGTTGCACCTGGTGGACGAGGACGCGATCAGGGAGCAGTTCGTGCCCCGCTTGCTCGGGAGTTCGACCGAGCCGACCGCATTGGATCGAGTGCATCCGAAAGCGGCGGACGTGTGGCGGCAGGTACGCGAGCTGTTGCTCGGGACGGATGGGCACGCGGCGGCGGAGGCCGTGTCGGTGGCAGCGGTCATGTTCAGCGCCTCGATGCTGCCGTACCGCTACGAGCGGGGGCTGGCGCTGAGCCTGGCATTCGAAGCGGGACGGGTGTTTCCCGACGGGGTGTTCGAGCCGAAAGTCGAGTACGCGCCGGACGCGCTGTTCGCCGATGTGGTCGCGGCGCATCCGCAGGTACGGGGACGGTTCTCCTCGGGCTGGTTCGGCGGGAACTATACGACGGGGCTCTATGTGCCCGCCGAATATGTTGCCGAGGTGCTGGCCTGGGTGCAGGAGCAGCTCGCGCCGTTGCCCAAGGGTGCCCAGCGGAACTACCGAGGGATCGTGGCGACGCTGCGCGCGGCGGTGGATCGCAAGCTCGGATACTGGGAGGCAACGGATCTCGCGGTGCCCGCGGCGGGTGAGTTCCCCGGCGATCCGGAACTGATGTGGGCGCAGTACCTCGGCAACGACGGCACGACTGCCGCAGCGGTGGAGACGGCACCGGCATCGCCCATCGCGAGTGTGCTCGACGACATTGTCGACGGCTTCCTGATGTCGCACAGCGACGGCAAGTCACCACAGGTGGAACTGTGGGACCTCGAGTCGTGGCCGCCGCGATTGGCGTTGCAGCGCAACGAATTCTGGGTCGCGGCTGCACGGGCCTCCGAGGGCGGATGGCTGGCGTACTCCACCGTCGACACCAAGGCACGCCCGCGCGTGTTCGCGCCGATCCTGGTGGACGGTGACACGGATGCACCGCGGGTACTACCGGCCAAGGGACCGGACGGGGCCGACCTCTACTCCCACGAGTGCTACTTCCTCGGCACGCGCCCCGTGGTGTTGCACGAGGTGAAGAGTCACCTGCTGAGATTCGGCGGTATGCAGCTCGGCGACCCGCTGCCCGGCCCGCTGTGGCTCACGGACTCCGGTGTCTGGGAACAGATTCCGGGCATCACACCGGGCACGGTGGTGAAGAGTTCACTCGGCGACGCCGCCCGCCCGGTCACCGGGGCCGCGCGACTGGCTGACGGTAACACCGTCCTGATCTGGGACGGCAACGGCTACGAACTCGACCCCGCAGGCACCGGCTGCGTCCGCACCTTCGAGATGGCCGCACAACGCTCCTTCGTCGGCTTCACCTCGGCGCCCGCGGGCACCGACGGATTTTTCTACCAGTCCGGCCGCGACCTGCACGAGATCCATCGAGGCGGCAAACCAATCCGGCACGCCGAAGCCTGGACCAACGTCATGGACGTCCGCCCGGGACCGGACGACAGCCTCCTCCTCAAATTCGGCAGCAACGACGAAGGCAACGTCGGCGCCCTCTACTTCCCGAACGACCGTACCCACATCGCCCTCCCCCCAGAAATGTTCGGCGACAAATCCAGTTACTCGGCCCTTTACTGGAGCCGATCGACCAACCGAATAGTCGCCATCGGCGGCGATTTCGTCGCCGTTGCGGTAGAAACCGTACTGTCACAACCGAGATCGGCGGTACCCGAACTTCCCGACGAGGCCTAGTGTTCCGCGCTTGAAATCCGTTTGTTAATCGTAGGATTCGGCGGTCGCAAGGACGGGGCGGCCGAGGTCGGGGCCAGATTTGGTGGTCACCGAGGCGCAGCGTCGGGAGTTGGTTCGGGGTGCGCGGGCGGCGACGTCGACGCAGGCGTATGCGTTGCGGTGCCGGATCGTGCCGAGGTGCGCGGAGCCGGGTGCGGCGAACGCGCATGTCGCGGCTGCGGTAGGTGTCGCGCCGATGACTGTGGCGAAGTGGCGGCGCCAGTTCATCGAGCACGGTCTGGCCGGTCTGGCTGATGAGCCACGTCCGGGTCGGCCGCCGTCGATACTGCTGGATCAGGTGGAGCAGGTAGTGGTGTTGACGTTGGAGCGGACTCCGCGTGATGCCACGCATTGGTCGCGGGCATCGATGGCCGAGCGGACCGGGTTGTCGAAATCGACGATCGGGCGGATCTGGCGGCGGTTCGATCTGAACCGCACCTGGTCGACGGATTCAAACTGTCGACCGACACGCTGTTCGTGGAGAAAGTCGTGGATGTGGTCGGCTTGTACCACATCCGCCGGAGCGAGCCGTTGTGCTGTGCGTGGACGAGAAATCACAGATGCAGGCCCTGGATCGTTCGCAACCGGTGTTGCCGATGATGCCGGGCATGCCCGAGCGTCGCACCCACGACTACGCTCGCCACGGCACCACGAGCCTGCTCGCGGCGTTCAACATCGCCGATGGCACCGTGATCGGGGAATTGCACCGCCGCCATCGTGCCGCGGAGTTCAAGAAGTTCCTGGTCTCGATCGACAAGGCAGTACCCGCCGACTTGGCTGTTCATCTGGTCTGCGACAACCTGGCGACCCACAAGACCCCGATCGTCAACGAATGGCTCGCGCGTCACCCCCGGTTCCACGTGCACTTCACCACGCCCGGATCGTCCTGGCTCAACCAGGTCGTGCGACACGAGGTCGCATGAGTGACAGTGGAACTCGTAAAAGGAGGAATCGGCTGATGTCGGTGACGTAGTTCCCGATCCCGTGCGTGTGGATCGTCCCCACCTCGACGTGCATCATGGGTAACCGTGGGGTGCGAAGCCCGAGGACTCGGGTTCCATCCAGGGGTTACAGGCTGGGGAAGACCGGGCGGGTGAATCGCGTGAACCCTCGTTGACGCCTCGTCATGAGCACTCTCGCCGATGGGAAGTTGCAGCGGGAGATAGGGATAACAGTTCAGCCTCGTACTCGTCGCGGTCACTGTAGCTACTTGCACCACGAGCTTTCCTGGCTGTCGACGCGTCGGCATCCGGGCAACCGTCGAAATCCACAACAGCCAGCAGCGCCGCCAGCTCGGCCGGTGTGCTGTCTCTGCCGTGACCGAGCAACATGTGGGCGCCTTCATGCGCCACCACATGCCGCGCCATCGTCGGCACCTGCCAGGGGCGATACAGCACGACATCGTCCACCGAGCGGGCCAGCCACAATCCGCACAACTCGACCGGGAAATACTCCGGCAACGGTAGATGCACGATCTCACGCCCGCGGACCTGCTCCAGGCGAGCAAAGAACGGTTCCACCGTCCAATCCGGCGGCAGTTCGAGATCATCGACGATCGACTCGAATCGCGAACGTCTCGACCGTCCTGGCCACAACTGAACAGGCAACTTAGCCTCCCCTTCTAATCACGTCCTGCTCCCGATCGTGGCTGCACGACATTCCCCGATGCATCCACTGGTCGGTCGATCTGGTCGTATTCGTCCGGAATGGGTACCCATTGCTTCGGCGCCGTTCGCGCACGGGCGCGAACATACCATCGAGTATGCGCTGGCGTCCCTCGTTCGTCGCACCGCGTCCGGAATCGGACCCGGCGGCGGGCCCACCCGAGATTGCTGTTGTGCGGCGCTCATTCGTCACCGCGCGCGGCATCCGCTTCCACGTCACCGAGGCGGGTCCGGCGAACAAACGTCCGGTGCTCGCGCTGCACGGCGGGCCACAGCACCATTACGCGTACCGCCACCTGCTCGCCGATCCGCCGGACGACCTGCGGATCATCGCGCCGGACCTGCCCGGGTACGGCTGGTCCGGACCCGCGCCGCACCGGTGGGCCAAGGACTGGGGCGGCTACATCGCCCACCTGCTCGTGCTGCGGGAGCCGGAGCGATTCGACGCGCTGCTGGCGCTGAACATCGCCCACCCGTGGCAGACACCGCGCAGTTTCCTGCCGCACGCCTGGCGGTTTCTGATCTACCAGCCGCCGGTCGCCGCGTTCGGCACGTATCTCCACCAGCGCACCCGCTTCTTGGAACAGCTCATCTTCGTCGGCGCCGTGCGCAACCGCGACGAGTTCGGACCCGAGGTGATCCACGCGTACGCCGACCGCTTCCGCGACCCGCTCTGCGCCCGCACCGCGGCCGACACCTACCGCACTTTCCTGCTACGCGAAGTCCCCCGGTCCGCCGTACGGCGCGAACAACGCCGCGCGACCGTACCGATCCGCGCCCTGTTCGGGGTGGACGACGCCGCGATCCATCCCTCGCTCGCGTCCGAGAAGACGGCGCGCGCCGACGACTACCGCCTCGAACTGGCCCAGAACTGCGGCCACTTCATCGCCGAAGAGCGACCGGACTTGGTCCGGGCCCGGCTCGTCGAACTGGCCACGACGACCGCGCACCCCGCGTGAAGACGGGTCACAGCCTCGGCTCGCGCGGACTCCGTAGAGCGTGCGATCCTGTCGCTGGGACGATGGCGCGGGCAGAACGGTGGCACCAGCGCGGAAATGCACTCCTACAGATCTTTGACGGTTGATTGCGGTTGACGGAGCTGGTGATCACTCGGGCTGTGGGTTGATACCTGTGCGGTGAGGTACGGGCAGGGCGGGGGATTGCCGGCCGCGGGGCGTGTCCGGCGGGAGGTGGTTTGCTTGGCGGCGGCCGAGCGGTTCGCCGCCGGTGACAAGACCGCCGATATCGCCGCCGCTCTGCGGGTTCGGAGTTCTGTGGAGTGCGAGCTGAAAGTGGCTTGCGGACAGATGTTTACGCCGTGCCGAGCATAGACTGTCCACGGTGGTCACCAACTCGGAACAGAATCAGCGGGTAGCAGCGGGCGAGTCCCGAGCCTTGGCGCCTGGACCCACATTCACGTCCGGTCGCCAGTGGCGACGTCGGCTCGGGCACACCGCTTGGATCGTCGGTCTCGCGACAGCGTTGACCATCGGCCTCGAGCGGTTCGGATTCAACCCCACCGACCAAGGCTTTGTGGTTGCTCAGTCATGGCGCATACTGCACGGCGAGATACCGCATCGCGATCTGATCTCGGCACGACCTTTGGGCTCGGCGTACCTACACATCATCGACTTCGTGATTCCCGGACCGCTGTTGCTGTCCTCGGCCTTTGTGGCATGCCTACAGCTGATCGTCGCGACGGTAGTGCTGGCGGCATGGACGACCGGCATCGGTGTCCTGCGGTGGGGGCTGGTCCGCACTGCGGTAGTTGCATCGGTCGCAGTGATCAACGTCCACCTGTTCGCGATGACCGCGTGGCACACCGTCGACGGCATATTCCTTGTCGCCGTGGGCTGGTACGCGTTCGATATGGGTCGGCAACGCGATCGGGTATGGCTGGTGCGGTCGGGTCTTTTCGCCATCGGATTCGCAGCGGTCACCAAACAATCGTTCATACCAGCAGTCCTCGTCACCCTTGTCGTCCTGCTGATCCAACGTCGGCATCCGGTGCGGCGGCTCATCCTCGACCTCGCCACTTTGATCGGCCCTTCTGCTATATACCTGGTGATCGTCACTGCGGGTGGCGGTTTCGGGGCAATGATCGACCAACTCGGCGGCGGACATGCCACCGCCGGTCAGCGCCTGCTGAGTATCGGTGTGATCTCAGGGGCAATACCAATTCTCGGCGTATATACCGTCGCGGTACTCGCATCGACGACAAGAGGGCCGATGATGCGCGGTATCGCGTCGGCTATCGCCTGCCTGATCCTTGGGGCAGTCATTGTCGACGGACAGCTCGAGCGGGCCGGCAACTGGGGCATCGTTCTATGGTGGGCCGCTGCTCTGACCATCGGCATCCACGCCGCGACGCAACGCAGCGTTCCGTGGCGATCAGTCGGCATGGTGCTGCTCGGATACATGGTGTCGTTGTCGTGGGGATACGCCTCACCCACGCTGCTCGGCGGCAGCCTCGCGCTGCTGGCCATCGAACAGCTGGTGCGGGACCTGCCGACTGTGGTCGACCGGGCCCGCATTGTCGGTGGCATCGCCGCCGTCATCCTGTTGGTTGCCACGCTCGGTTGGATGAGTGAACTTCGACTGCAGGCCCCCTACCGTGATCTGCCGGCCAGGGAACTGACTGCCGACCTCGGTGAGTCGATACCTGCGATGCGTGGAATCCGGACGAACCCGGCAACCGCGGCATACGTCGAGCAGATTGTGCGCTGCCTGGACCAGTATCCCGCGTCCCGCACCGCAGTGCTGCCCGACAATCCGTTCATCTATCCGGCGTTGCACATCCGAAACCCCTTTCCCATCGATTGGCCACTTTCGGCAGAACTCGTCGCCGACAGCCGCGCTCGCCTTGATGCGGCAGCCGAAAAAATCGAGCGGGAGGGCGACTACCTGATTTTGTTCCAGACCGTTACCAGTCGCGCCCTAGCTTCGGCAAAGCCGATCCCGGTTGCTGTCCCGGCCGATGCTTCGGTGGTAGACCCGGCCGGAATCGCGGACGGCATACTCGCACGGATCTCCGGCCAACCTGTGACATGCGGCTCCTTCGTCGGCGTCTGGCAGCCATCGAACAGGTAGGCGCCGGGCCCGAAACCGCCTATGCCAGCGAGCTACTCGCCACACGACCAGCATCAGAATCCCGAAACAGACCACGATCCCGAACGGATCGGCCGCGACAACGGCACCGAGCAAACCAGCGACTGCGATGAATCCCCAGGCCGATAACACCAGGGCGATAGCCGAACGCGGTAGCGACCGGGCCGCTTCATGTGTCGGTGCCCTCGGGCACGATGGAGCGCATGACCGCGGCGACCGATGTCTCTCCGATCGACCTCACCGCCCCGAACCTGCGCGAGCACGCCGAGCAGCTGCTGCGCGAACTGGCCGGGCCCGATGCGCGGCTGCGGGGGGACCAGTGGATCGCCATCGAGGCGCTGGTCGTGCGGCGGAGCAGGGCGTTGGTGGTGCAGCGCACCGGCTGGGCCAAGTCCGCGGTGTACTTCATCGCCGCCAAATTGCTGGGCAGGGCCGGTCGCGGGCCGACGGTGATCGTGTTTCCGCTGCTCGCGCTGATGCGCAACCAGGTGGCGGCCGCGCAGCGCGGGTGGTCGCCGCCACCATCAACTCGGGCAATGTAACCGAATGGGACGAGATCCACGCGCAGGTCGCCGCCGGCGCGGTCGACGTGTTGCTGGTCAGCCCGGAACGACTGAACAATCCGGATTTCCGGGACCAGGTGCTGCCGAAGCTCGCGGCGGACGCGGGACTGGTGGTGATCGACGAGGCGCACTGCGTCTCGGACTGGGGACACGATTTCCGGCCGGACTACCGCCTGAAGTGTGTCTACCTGTCGATCATGGCCCTCGATCCCACCGGAACAGGCCGAAACGGTGGGTCACCCGCTGGAAAGCCGCGTTGAACGCTTTCGACATCACCTTCGAAGGCCGACTCAGCGCTGGACGGGAGTAACCCAATCAAACCGAGTTACACCGATGGCTGGGCTCGGTCCCATTTTCGGTGGTGACCCGAGGGGCGTGACGGCACGATGTGCCGGTGGGTCATGTGAATGTCTCTGTGGGCGTGATGTTTTCGGGTTTGTCGCCGTTGTTGGTGGAGGAGGTGAGCGACGAGGGCTCCTGGATTGGGGTACGCGCTCGGACCCCCGGTGGTCCAGCGGCCTGCCCGGGCTGCGGTGCTGTTTCGGGCAAGGTGCACAGCTACCACCAGCGCACCGTCGTCGACCTGCCGCTCGACGGCCGTGCAGTGCACGTGCGAGTGCAGGTGCGGCGGTTGGTGTGCCCGACCATAGGCTGTCGCAACACCTTTCGTGAGCAGGTACCCGGTGTGCTGGAGCGCTACCAGCGGCGCACCACGCGCCTGACCGGTCAGATTCGATCGGTGGTGCGGGAGCTGGCCGGACGCGCCGGAGCCCGGCTGCTGGCGCGACTCGCAATCGGGCTGTCGCGCCACACGGCGGCGCGGGTGCTGATGGGTATCCCGCTGCCCGAGCGGCCGGTGCCGGCCGCGGTGAGCGTGGACGATTTCGCGTTGCGGCGCCGCCACCGCTACGGCACGGTGGTGATCGACCCGGTCACCCACGACCGCATCGACGTGCTGGCCGACCGGAAAGCCGACACCCTGGCCGTGTGGCTGAGCGAGCACCCGCACGTGCAGGTCGTTGTCCGTGACGGCTCCACCACCTATGCCGAGGCCGTGCGCCGGGCCCTGCCCACCGCGATGCAGGTCAGCGACCGCTGGCACCTGTGGCACGGGCTGGCGCAGGTGGTCGAGAAGACGGTGGTCGCCCACAGCGCCTGCTGGTCGGCCGCAGCACCGAAGTATCGACAGGTCAAGGGCGGCGCCACCACCCTGCAACGCTGGCACGCCGTGCACGAGCTGCTCGATCGAGGGGTCGGACTGCTGGACTGCTCACGCCGGTTGGGCGTGTCGCTGAACACGGTCAAACGCTACGCCCGTGCGCCCGAGCCGCAGCGTCTGCGCCGCCCGCCGCAGTACCGGCCCTGCCTGGTCGACCCCTACCGCGACCACTTGCGCGCCCGCCGCGCCGCCGACCCCGGAGTACCGGTCCTGCAACTATTCGCCGAGATCAAAGTTCTCGGCTACGCCGGAGGGCTGAACCTACTCTACCGCTACGTCAACCAGGGACGCCTCGACGGCGACCGAATCGCGATCTCGCCCAAACGCGTGGCCAGCTGGATCCTGACCGACCGGCCGACCTGCCCGATCCCCGCCGCGCTCATCTCGACGAGATCGCCGCCGCGTGCCCGGAGATGACCGCCCTGGTCGACCTCGTCCGGGAGTTCGCCCAACTCATGACCGAGCGCCGCGGCAGCGACCTCGACAGCTGGGTCAAGCAGGTCCGCGAAGCCGGCCTGACCGAATTCAACCCGTTCCTCACCGGCCTCGACCAAGACCACGACGCTGCCGTCGCCGGTTTGACCCTGCCCTACACCAACGGTCCCTGCGAGGGCGTCAATACGAAAACGAAGCTGATCAAACGGCAGATGTACGGCCGCGCCGGCTTTCGGCTACTCCGACACCGAATCCTGCTGGGATAGGCGAGGTTCCGCTACCACCGAAAATGGGACAGAGCCGTTGGCTGGACAGACCCGGGCGCGCGGGCTCGCCTTGAACCACGGGCCGAGTCAACTCAGTGATCCGTCTCGGGAATTTGGAGACCTTCTGGAAATCGCGGCGGCCAGTGAGGACGCGCTTTCCGCACTGCGAGCGAGGCGCGCGGCGGCCGAGCGGCGCTTGACTGACCTTCACGCGATGGCTCGTGTGTGCCGCCATGCGACGCCGAAGCCAAGAACTGTGAAGAAGATTGAGACGAGCACAATGGCCATGTATCCGAAACCGGGGATGAGCGCGAGTCCAACTGTGCTCGCGATCATGCGAAGCAGTCCGAGGATCGTCGCTTGCAACGAATAGTCCGTTGCCGATGAATCCGCACGGCTGTTATCCATATAGACGGTGTTGATCCAGGTCATGATGGCCGCATAGCCGATACTCATCATGAGTATCCCGGTTGCTGCGACGGTGGCGGATGCGTCGCCGATGGCGATCGGGAGTGTCGCCGCGACGGACAGCATCCCGGCGACGCCGATTACGACGAGCGGACGGGCCCGCCCCCACCGTGAGATTGCGGCGCCTGCTGCCAAGCCCGCGATTACGCCGACCACCGGCGCGTAGACGCCTTGGAGCGTCGCGATATCGCTCAGGCTCCATCCTCGATCCAGCAACAGCGCACCTTGAACGGCAGTAACGAGATACGCGCCGGAAACCAGGAGAGGTGCGACGATCAGCGCGAAGGTGCGTCGTGTCGTCGAGGTGAAAAAGGTACCTATCCGCGACCATTGGATCGCGGCCGGGGCCTCGCCTGCGGGTTCCCGGAATCCGATCAGCATGGCGGCTGGGATCGCGAATAACGCCCCGAGAATCAGCAGAGTCACGCGCCAACCGCCGAGGTCGTAGAGAAGCAGCGCGCCGCCGGTGCCGAGGACGATCGACGCAGTGGCGGCGGCGACCTGGATGCCGTTGCCCAGCCCTCGTTCGGTGGGTCCCAGAATCCGTACCGCGAGCCCGTTCGTCGCAGTGTCGTTCAGGGCAGCGAACACGAGCAGGATCATCAGTCCGGCAAACACGAGCGGCAGGTCATGTGCCGGATCAACCGCAGACAGCGCGGCGAGCGACGCAGCCAGGGCTGCTTGAGTCGCCCACAGCCAACTGCGGTATGGCCCCTTACGAGACGGGTGGCCCCGGTCGATAATCGGACCGGCGATGAATCGCAGCACGTAGACCACACCGAACAGCGGCGCCAGCGCCACCAGTTTCTTGGGGTGGCCGAGGCTCAGCAGAATCGTCGTGAGCGCCCCGAAGGAGAATGAGAACGCAATGTCGCTGACCAGGTACAGGCTGACGATCAGCGAGTAACGTCGCAGCCGGCCCGTGATGGGGTAGTGGTCCAGACTGCTCGACAACGGGGCACTCACGAGACTCCTCATAGAGCCGAGACTATGAGATCGACTGACCGTCGGTCAATTATATTGTCAGACGAGAATGATTATTGCCATGTCGGTTGACCACAGCGGCCTACATGATCACGTTCAACTACCTCGCGGCCGTGCTCGCCGACATCACCGGTATGCCTACGGTCTGGATCCCCGCGATCCTCGCCCTCTTCGGGATCGGCGCCTTCGCCGGCCTGTCCATCGGCGGACGCATCTCCGACCGTCGCCCGCACGTCGCGCTCCTGAGCGGAACCGTTGCGATCGTGATCCGTTCGGTCACCATGGTCATCGCAATCCACCACTCGTGGGCGGTGATTCTCACCGTATTCCTGCTCGGGATCGCTGCCTTCGTGCTGAACCACGCGATCTACGGACGTGTCTTCGCTATTGCAGGCGACGCCCCGACGCTCGCTGGGGCGATGACGGTGTCGGCTTTCCAGCTCGGGATCAGCTGCACTCCGGTCCTCGCGGCAGCCGCACTCACTCGCGGCACCTCCCTCACCTGGGTCGGCGTCATCGGAGCCGTCCTCCCGCGATCGCCGTCCCTCTCGTCCTTGTCGACCGCACCAGGCTGGAAGATGACGTCACACCCGACGAGACCACCACAACCCGAGCAACCACCTCACGGACCCTGCAGTGACACACCGCAACGCCCCTCTGTCTATCGAGGGACGACGACTCGCCGAGCACTGCCGAACCAGGCCGATCGCACACGTGGTGGCCGAGATGGGGATCTCGCGGGCGTGCACGTCCAAGTGGGTGAACCGGTGGCGCAGGTGCAGGGACATCGGCCCGATGGACCGGTCGTCCACGCCGCGCCGCCAATCGACAGCGACGCCACCTGAGGTCGTCGAGCAGATCGAGACCGGCAGCGTCGAAGACCTTGCGGAGGTGACCGTGCCGACCTTGATCATTCCCGGTACCGACTCTCGGCACCCGACGGCGCTCGGCGCAACCCTCGCGCGGGTGCTGCCCGCAGGTCAGCTGAGCGAGGCCAGGGTCTCGTCTGATCTGCATAACGCCGACGATCTCGCCGTCGCGGTCGCTCCCGCGATTCGCGAAGGAGGCGGTGCCCCATGGCGGGGGTGGTTGCCCACGCCGGGCGGTCTCCAAGAGACCGCCCGGATCTGTCCGAAGCAGTCCCTAGAGCTCGGGGAGGATGAATGAGCGGCACCAGCGGCGTACCTCGGCGATGACCCGCTCGGTGAGCGCTGGGTCCGCGGCGTGGAAGAGGTAGTCGGCACCGTGATGGATCGAGCCGTACAGCAGCACGGCTGTGGACTCGGGATCCACAACTCGGAGCCCTCCGGCGTCGCGTCCGGCCGTCAACAGTGACCTCAGTAGCTCGACATGTCGGTATCCGACCTCCTCGCTGTCGACCTCCTCGCCGGTCGATCCGTGCGGTAGGTGGAACAAAGTGTTGTGCTTGGCTGGATCGAGCAGGAAGGTGCGAATTCCAGCGACGAGCCATGTCTCGATGCGCCCGGCCCAGTCATCAGGGTGCAGGAGCGACATCGCCTCGTTCTGCGCGTCGAGCAAGGTCTCGATGTATCGCGCGCGGAGGGCTCCGAGAACGTCCTCGCGGGCTCGGAAGTACGAGTAGAAGGTGCCTTTCGAGACGCCGGCAGCCTGGGTGATGTCCTCGACCGTTACCGCGGCGATGCCCTTCTGCGCGAGCAGTTGCTCCGCGGCGTCGAGAAGTTCGGAGCGCCGTTGCTCCGCAGGTTTGGTCCGACCCACTCATTGCCTCCTGTCAGGTGTCTGTTGACCCATCGTGCCATATGGTAAGTTATTGACTGACGGTCAGTCGATTGGGAGGCAGTTGATGACTTTGCTGGTTACAGGTGCGGATGTGTCGGACGACAAGGTCGACAAGCTCGACCGGCCCCTGCGGTCCGCAGTGCGCGACCTGCTGCGCCCGGTTCGCCGGCAGCTGTATCTAGGGGCGGGTCTGGCTTTCGTCAGCTCGATGCTCGGCCTGCTTCCCTACGTGGCCGTGGCCGAAATAGGTCGTGAGTTGACGTCTGCACAGCAGGCCGACGTCGTGTGGATGTGGGTGTGGGTCGGTGTCGTCGGCGCTGCGGGGCGGTTGCTGCTGATGGTGGTGGCGAATCTGGTGACGCATTACGCCGATGCCGACTTGCAGCGCTCTCTCCGCGCTCGGCTGGCGCGGCATGCGGCCGTGCTTCCGTTGGGTTGGTTCACCGGACGTGGTTCGGGCGAGCTGAAGAAGGCGATGGAGGACGACATCGAGGACATGCACCACATGGTCGCCCACGCGGTCCTCGACCTTGCCAGCGCGATCGGGCTCCCGATCGTCGCACTGGTTTATCTCACGGCGACGGACTGGCGAATGACCCTGGTCACCCTGGCGGTGCTTCCCCTGGCGTCCTTCGCCATGGGAGCTGCGCACCGGACCATGCCTGCGCGTATGGCCGAGCTGACTGCCGCCCAGGTCGAATTGAACAACGCGACCATCGAGTACGTAGACGGCATCCAGGTCGTGAAGGCCTACGGCGGCGCCGGGCGGACCTATCGCCGTCTGTCCGAGGGCATCGACCGGTTCTGCGATACCCTCGCTGCCTGGACCGCTGAGGCAGGGCGGGCGATGTTCGTCACGCTCCTGCTCCTTTCGCCCGCCTCGGTACTGTTAGTTGTGGCAGGAGCGGGGACCGGATTGGTCGCGGCCGGCTGGCTCGACCCGGTGGACCTGCTGCCCTTCTTGCTCGTCGGCGTCAGCCTGCCCACGCCGTACATGACGATCGCCCAAGGCACCCAACAGCTCCGTAAGGCTCGTGTCGCCGCAGAGCACCTGCGCAACGTGCTCGACCAGCCAGTACTTCCCGAGCCCGACGCACCGCAGACCCCAAGGGCGTACAGCATTCGATTCGACGCGGTGACCTTCGGCTACACCGCCGAAGAGCCCGTGCTGCAATCGGTGGACCTCCTCTGCCGACAAGGTACCGTTACCGCTGTCGTGGGACCATCCGGCTCCGGCAAGACCACTCTCAGCAGGCTTATCCCCAGATTTTTCGATGTTGGTGCTGGATCAGTAACCATCGGCGGTGTCGATGTGCGCGACATCCAGCAGGAAAAGTTGCTGGCCCGCATTGCCATCGTGTTCCAGGATATCGTGCTGTTGCGCGACACGATACGGGAGAACATCCGTCTGGGACGTCCCGGCGCAAGCGACGCCGAGGTCGAGGCGGCTGCTCGTGCCGCCCGGATGCACGAGACGATTCTGGCGCTGCCTGCGGGGTACGACACTGTGATCGCCGGTCGTGGCGGCGTGCTCTCTGGCGGGCAGCGGCAGCGGATCACCATCGCTCGCGCCATCCTTCAAGACGCCCCAATCGTGCTGTTGGACGAGGCGACCGCATATGTCGATCCCGAGAACGAACGCGCCGTCCAGGAAGCTCTAGGCAGACTGGCCCGCGGACGCACTGTGGTCGTGGTCGCGCATCGGTTGTACACGATCCAGCACGCCGATCAGATCGTCGTCCTCGACGCCGGACGAGTGGTCGAACGCGGCACCCATAACGAATTGCTCTCCGCCGGTGGCCGTTACCGGGCCATGTGGACAGCGCAGAACCAGACCCCTCAAGTCACGACCCCGCGAGGGAAGGACGAGTCCCGATGATCCGCCGCATCCTCCAGATTTGGCCGCACCGCGGCATGATCAATGCGCTCGCCCTGCGCTACATACTCTCCGGCGTCCTTCAGGGCCTCGTGCTCGTCATGCTCCTGCCGTTGCTGCGCGAGCTGTTGTCCGACCCGATTCGCATTGGAGATGTGCACTGGTGGTTGTTCGCGATCGCCGTCGTCGGGGTCGCGTATCTTGCGAGTGTGTGGTGGGGCCACGCTGTGGGATATCCGACCGCCAACCGTATTATGCGCGACCTGCAACATAGTCTTGGCGAGCACCTCGGGCGGCTCCCGCTGGGTTGGTATGTGAATCAGACACCGGGGCGCATCGCGCGCGTCGTGGCCCAGAACACCCCCTCGGCGGCGAGCATCGTTTCCCACGTCTGGCCTGAGCGGATTGCGGCGATCGCCACTCCGGCCACGGTCGTCGTCGGCGTGTTTTTCGTGGATTGGCGGATCGGCCTAGCCTTCCTGGCGGCGGTGCCCGCCGCCGTATTTGTGATGCGCTGGTCGGCTCCGATCATCCACGACACTCAGCGCCGCATGGACGAGGCTTCTGAGGAAGCAGCTGCCCGCGCCATCGAGTTCGCCCAAGCCCAGCCGGTGCTCCGGGCCACCGGAAGAGCCAGTGCTGGCTTCGCACCGATGGAGCAGGCTCTCGACCAGCAACGACGCGCGTTCCGTCACGCGCTCGCCCGACATACACTGCCGCAATACGCGTACGTCGGGATCGTCCAGATCGGCTTCACCCTTGTCGTGGTCATCGGAGCCTGGCTCGCCACCCGCGGCGAGCTCGCCGTGCCCGAGGCCATCGCGCTGCTCGTGCTCGCGTCACGTTTCATCGAACCACTCGCCGCGATCGCCAGCCTCTCCGGCGCGATCCAGGTCGCAGACGTGGCCCTCGAACGCGTGGGCACCATCCTGAACGCGCCGCCTCTTCCCGAGCCTACGAGCGGTCAGGCTCCCACTGAGCACGACATCACCTTGAACCGAGTGCGCTTCGGCTACGAGCACACTCGTGTCATCGACGACGTCACCGTCACAATCCCCTCTGGAGGCATGACCGCGATCGTCGGACCATCAGGATCGGGCAAGACCACCCTGCTCCGACTCATCGCCCGCTTCTGGGATGTCGATTCCGGCTCGATCCATATCGGCGGGATCGACCTTCGTGACATCCCCACTCCCGATCTGATGCGCACTCTGGCGGTCGTCTTCCAGGACACCTACCTATTCGACGGCACCATCGAGGACAACCTGACTATCGCCGCCCCGGACGCCGACGAGGCACAACTCCACCGGGCCGCGGCCGCCGCCAGACTCGATGAAATCATCGAACGGCTCCCCGAAGGCTGGCAGGCCCGTACCGGCGAAGGCGGTATCGCGCTCTCCGGCGGGGAACGCCAGCGGGTCGCGATTGCTCGTGCTCTGCTCAAGAATTCGCCCATCGTGCTCTTCGATGAAGCCACCGCCGCGCTCGACCCCGAGAACGAGGCCGCTATCAGCGCTGGGATCAGCGAACTCGTGGCGGCAGGCCGAACCGTCGTCATCATCGCCCACAAAATCGCCACCATCCAGCACGCCGACCAAATCCTCTTCCTCGACGACGGACGACTGGCTGAGACTGGGACTCACGCCACGCTCCTACGAGCCGGCGGCCGTTACGCCGACTTCTGGCGCGAACGCCACGCATCAGCCGAGTGGAGTATCCGCCCGTGATATCCGCGATACACCGGAGAGAGGAGACGACTTCGGCGACATGGTGCCTGTCCAGATATTGGCTCTGTCCCACTTACCGTGGTAAGAAATCAGCCGCATTCATCCCGATCAAGGCGTCGGGTAGCGAGCCATCAGGGTTCATCGCAGGTCGCACCCAGCCCCATTCGGTGCCGAAGGTCATCGTGCCCAGAGCCGGCGGTGCACCAGGGAGTCCGGACCAGCCGGGCAGCCGGTTGCTGTCGAGCGCAAGAGCCCGGTAGCGACGAAATAGTGTTCTCCGGACCAAGAGAAAAGCCCTAATCCCCGTTGTGCCAACCCTTCTGCCCCTTGCTGGCGGTTGCATCACCCGCGGACGACCTCGCCGACGTTGTCCTATAGCAGCGATCAACTCGCGTATCCCAATTGGCTGTCGGGTCGTCGCAGAGTTCTAAACGGCCAAGTCCTTTGAGCCTTGCCGACGGCGTCTAGCCATACCCAGAACCCCTGGAGCCCACCGATACTACGAATGACCGGACCAGGCCCACACCCAGAAAGGTAGCGCAAGCCGATGACACGCAAACGGAGAACCCGGCACATCGAGATGGTTAGCACCGTCGATATGCCCATCGAACAGGTCTGGGCCACGATTACCTCGCCCGAGGGCATCAACGCCGAACTGCGGCCCTATCTCAAGATGACCGTGCCCAAGACGTTCCGAGACCGCACTATCGACGACGTAGCACCCGGAACTCGACTGGGACGCAGCGTCCTCCTGCTATACGGATGGCTCCCCATCGACTTCGACAACATCACCGTCGCCGAGATCGATCCCGGAACACGGTTCCGCGAGGAATCGACCATGATGTCGATGAGTGTCTGGGTGCACGAACGCACCCTACGTCCCTCCGGCAACAGCACCGAGATCACCGACTCCGTGTCCTTCGTCCCGCGCGCACCCCTCGGGCTGCTTCCCTACTGGGGCGCAGCCCTGCAGGCTACCCTGACGTTCTTGTTCCGCCACCGGCACCGGCGGCTGCGGACCCACCCGAACGCGACACAGGCCGACAGCGAACGATCATGACACAAACCCGCAGCGATCACGCTCGCACCGCCGACCCAACCGGGAACCGTCGCCGAAACGCCGAGGAGCGACGCATCCGTCGGCCACCACCGCTATACCGCACCGCCGCCGGGAGTGTCGGAAAGCCGGCGGAACTGACCTCGGTCCGATGGGTCGAACCTGATGGTTCGTCAGGAAGGACCGGCTGATGTCGGAGACACTGGCCGCCGTGGCGAACAAGGACGCGGCGCACACCAAGAAGCTCGCGGTGCTGTGTCCTGCGCTGCGGTCGGCCTATGGCGTCGGGCCCGACACCGCCGCGCAACTGCTGGTCACTGCTGGCGACAACCCGCAGCGGTTGCAGGGTGAAGGTTCGTTCGCAGCGTTGTGTGGTGCAGCGCTGGACGGTGTATGAGTTCGAGAAGGCTGGCGATGCCACGCCGGCTCGGCGGCGACTTGAGTCTCGTGCTCCCCGCGCCCGCGGGGAAGATCCGGACTTACTACAGCCCACGTTCTCGAGCCCGTCGTGCTCCCCGCGCCCGCGGGGATTAGCCCGTGCCGGGCTGGCTCGGCGCGGCAATGAGGGGTCATCTCCGCGTCTGCGGGAATGACCCGTAGTCGGTGGGTGTGCTCCCCGTCCGGGTGGTCGGGGCCGAGGATTCGCTCGCGGTAGGTGAGGATCTGCTCGGAGCGGGGGACAGCCGAGTTTCCTCGGCGTCCTTTCTGGTAGGCGTGGGGCGAAGTTATGGCGCGCGGTCAAGGGTATCGGGGTGGTTGGGGCTGAGGAGTTGTTCGTAGTCGGTGAGGACTTGCTCGTGCAAAGTGATCGCCTCGTTCACTCGGCCCCCTCCCGGTAGGAGAACACCCTCAGGGCAGGCAGTTCCAGGACCGGCTTCATTCCGTAACCAGCGCCGCACACCGCGTCGGCTTCAGCGCTCATCAACCACTCCCCGGCTGCGACACGCTCATGCGTTCGCTCCGAAGTCCCAGATACACAACTCTGCCGAACGCGACCGTGTCGGGAGCTTGTGACACCAGTCACCACTGTGGATGGAACCCGTTGTGCGGCAGCAGCGTCCGAGAGCAGTGAAGGAGATACCTTCAGTGCAAGGGAGGGGACGACATGCGAACCTTTTCGGCTGGGCAGCGGCTTGTCACAACGATCGCGCTGACGGCTGCGTGCATCGCAGGCGCATCAACAGTTGGCGTCGGCATCGCACAGGCAGAGACACCGATGTTTGCGGCCGAACCCGCCGATGCGGCGCACCCGCATGGTCGGCCGGAAGGTTACCGTCGGCCTGCGGGCCATCTCGCTGGAGTCGCCGGAGAACAGTTTCTACCAGCATCTCGTGGGCCAATATCGGGATCAACGCACCACGGATTGAGTCCGTCGCCCCGAAGGCGGAATCAGCAATCGGTGCGAGCTGGGCTGGACAGGCGTATCCCGGAAGAGGGGCCGACGGACGCGCAGGGCTACGGCGGCGGCAAGATGACCACCGCGGCCGCGTCATGAATCCAGTCGGCGGCTGCGAAGAATCCGGGCAGCAGCTCGGCGAAGTCCGGGTTCGCCTCTCGTGCTCAATCGAACGCCACGAAGTCTGGTAGAGGTAAGAGCGGCGGAAGGGCCTATGAAAGGGGACAGCCCCGAACGTTCGTGTTTCGGGGCTTGTACTCTGCGCTGGGGCTTAGGGTTGGACAGATGTCCTCGATTCGGATCCTAGCGACAGTGAAGTAAGGTACTGCGCCGGAACTGGTCCTGCCCCCCCGTAGGCGCTGGTGCGAAGGTACCCGGCGGTGGTGAGCGGATCATCGAGACGGTCGAGTCGCGCTGCCGTGTGGTGAGATGCCGTGAGCACTGCGGTCGGATCAGAGTGAGCAGTGCGGGGATCTCGACCGTACAGTGCGCGACACGCGCGCGAACGCGTCGATGACCAGGCTTTTCATCCGAATTATGTCGGCAAGAAGGCTGTAGTGATGACAAGGGTGATGACGCCGTCATCACCTGCGCTAGCGATCGACGTGTTTGCCTGCTGATGACCGTGTCATCAGCTGAGTGGTACATTCCGTATCGAAACGTAGCGACACGTCGTGAAACAGCGGTTGAGCGGCGAGTATGCACTGAAGTCGGCTCGCTGACCAAGGATCGCGGACAACGCCTCTGGGGTTCGATTCCCCCAGGCGGCTTCAAGGAAAACCTAGGTCAACGGCGTTACGGTCCGCTGGAACGGACTCGGTGTCATCACCCGCATCTCGAGGCGAGGTGTCTTCCGGCAATGTCGTTCTTGCCGGAGGCTCCTCGCGTTTGCGGGGGGTGAGCCCGCGGGGACGTCAGCGGCCTCGAGAGGCCGTGACCAACCCCGCCGATCAGCATGGCCACTGGCGCAATCGTCGCCGGGAAGCTTGAATGGATGGTGGGTGAGAATCGGCAGGCAGGGTCCTTTCAACTGAGGTGACCCATGTCTTCGAGACCCCCGTCCAAGCCGTCGATGCCGAGCAATGACGGCCGCGCGGAGCGGCACCGCGGTCCGGTGCTTCACGGTAGCGGCGACGAGATCTGGCTCAGCACCGAGGAAGTCGCTCGGCGACTCAAGATTCCGAAGAAGACGCTCTCGGCGTGGGCTGCGGCGGGCCGCGGCCCCAGATTCGCCCGCATGGGCAGATACCGGCGTTACCGGGTCAGTGACGTCGTTGCTTGGGAAGAACAGCAACTCGCCACCGGTGGAGGAAGCAGCGCAGGGTCCACTTGAGTGCTGGTGTCGGATGACAGATTCGGCGACCGCGTCCGTCATCGTCGGCAACTCGGTCGGGCAACAAAACACTACAGCTAATCTGTGGCAAACAGATGCCTCTTGCGCTGTTGCCGCTAGATCACGAAGTCTCGGAACTCCACCGCGAACCATCTGGATCGGCGCGCCGGGCTGCGCGTAATCCGGTCGGGGCGAGGTGGGCTCAGCATTTCGACGGATTGAAAGGCGATCGATGGGAGGCAGACTGCCGAAGCCGGTTGGCACCTTCGGCCAGCCGAGCAAGCCCAAGAAACAGAAGAACGGCAAATGGCGTGCGACGGTTCGCTTCTACACCGCGCAGGGGCCGCAGCAACTGGAACGGATGGGAGACACAGCCGACGAGGCCCGCAACCGCCTCGCCGAAGCCATGCGTGATCACCGGCAGCAGTCGGGATACGCGCGGATCACGCGCAACACCAAGCTGATCGATTTGGCGGCCGAGCTGATCATGGAGATGGAGGCGGATGACGCCTACACCCCGGGCAACGTCGAGGACTATCGCCGCGAGGTCTACGTCTCCACCCGACAAGCGCGCGAACAAGAAGACGATCAAGATCGAGAACTCGGTCGGCAATCTCCAGATTTGGCAGGCCACCGCTGGAGAGCTCGACCGTCACCTCAAACGACTCGTCGGGATGGGGCTGCGGCGGAAAGCCAAGCAGCACAAGATCATCTTGCGCGCGATGATGGCGATCGCCGTGCGGCATGGCGTGCTCGACAGCAATCCGGTCGACGGTGTCGCCGCGTTCACCCGGCGCAAGCCGCCGGCCCGCGGCAAGGTGCAGGACCAGGACGCGCTACCGGCGTTCCGTGCCCAGGTCCGGGCGTGGGCGGCCGGTGAGGCAATACCCGGCACCCCGGCCTACACTTGTGGCCCGCCGCGGGACTGGACGGTGGTGTGGGTGGTCGACGTGATCACCGGCACCGGAATCCGCCCGCACGAGGTCTTCGCGCTGCTGCTCGAGGACATCGATCTGGACGCGCCCGAGCCCTACCTGGACGTGACCGGCACCCTGGTCGAGGTGAAGGGCAAATGGGTGCGCAAACCCGCCCCGAAGTCCGACAACGGGTGGCGGCGCATCCTGCTGCCCGCCCACACCGTCGAGGCGGTCCGGGAGTCGGTCAAGGACCTGGAAGTCGGCGACCGTCCCAACCCGATGGGACTGCTGTTCCCTGCCCGAAACGGGTCGCTGCGCAACCCGAACAACTTCGGCCGCACTTGGCGTGCGGCGCGCGGGGAGAACTTCGCCTGGGTGACCCCGCGCACGTTCCGCAAAGGCGCGGCCACCGCCGTCGACCACGCCTACGGCGACCCCGGACGCGCCGCCCGCCAACTGGGCAACACCCGCGCAGTGGCCAAGGCGCACTACATCGACGTCCCGGAAACCGTTCCGGACAATCGAGACGTGCTCGAGCGGTGGGCCCGAGGCTCCACAAGCCTGAAAACGTGAGATTTCTGTGAGAACCGCTCGAATCAGCCCTACCGCATGAACTGGGAAAACCCCTTCCGACGCTGGTCGGAAGGGGTTTTCACTGTCGGGCTGACAGGATTTGAACCTGCGACCACTTGACCCCCAGTCAAGTGCGCTACCAAACTGCGCCACAGCCCGTTGCGTCCGCTGTGCGGGCGCTCGAAGAGATTACCGCACGAGGTGGGGGCGGTGCTAATCGCCTAGTCAGAGTGTGTTGTGGGGGGTGGTCGACCGGTGCGGAGGGGTAGGTGGTGGGCAAGCGGACTACTTGTCGGCGATGGCGCGGCCTTCTTCGCGGCGGAGGCGTCGTGTCAAGGGAAAGGTAGAGGTGGGGACGGGGGAAAGGTCACCGGGACGGTGGCCGGGGCGCGGTGGAAGGAGTTCGGTAGCCACCGCAATTCCTCGGCGGGGACCGCCAGCCGGATCTCCGGCAGGGCGTCCAGTAGTTGGTCGAGCGCTTCCTGGACGACGACCATGGCGACCGACTGGGCGGGGCAGGTGTGTGCCCCGGCGCCCCACGCCAGGTGCGAACGGTTGCCTTGGCGATCGTCGGCCACCGCGGCGGGATCGTTGTTGCATGCCGCCAAACCGATCAGCACCGGTTGATGCTGCGGCAGCCACATATTCCCGACGATCTGGGGCTGACGCGGATATCTGATGCAGGAAATCGACTCGGGGGGATCGGTGAACAGCACCTCATCGATCGCGTCCCGGGTGGACAGCGCTCCGCCGAGCAGTTCACCACCGAAGCGTTCGTCGGTAACGAGCAACAGTACGGTGACCGCGATCAGGTTCCACGTCGGTTCGGCGCCCGTCGTGTACAACATGGCCATTTGATGCACGAGTTCGGTCTCGCTCAATCGAGCCGGATGCTGGACGAGCCAGGACGCCACATCCCTGGCCGGTGCTACCCGTCTGGCGGAGATCACCTCGAGCATCGCCGAGGTGAGCATTCGATGACCGGATTCCACCGAGGTCTCGTCGACGGCGTCGCGCAAGTTCGTCATCGCCGTGTACGCGTTCTGCCGGGTCTCCGGCGGAAATCCCAGTACCTGCTCGAGCACCCCGACGGTGAGCGGGATCGCGTACTCGCTGAGCAGATCCACCGAACCGTCCGCGCAGAAACCGTTGATCAGCGACACCGCGGTGCGTTCGACCGTGTGACGCAGCGCGTGCAGGTCGATCCGATCGAGGCTGTCGGTCACAGCCGTTCGGTAGCGGGAGTGCGCGTCTCCCGCGGTGCGCAACGCGTCCGGCCGCCACCGCATCGCCCACGGCACCGGACACCGCGTGGCAGCACTTTCTTCCCATTGGCTCGGATCAGCCGAGAAACGGGAAGGATCGGTGAGGACGCTCAACGCCGTGCGGTAATCGATGACCAATGTCGCCGGCACTCCCGGTGCTACCTCGACCGGGGCCAGCGGGCCGTGATCGGTGCGCATTCGCCGGTAGGCGGCATGGGGGTCGGCCGCGAACTCGTCCGAATACAGTTTCACCGGCGCGCACCGTAGCGATCGAGCGGCGCGGACGGGCGGAGCGCCGGACGTCCCGGTGGTCTCGCTCCCAGCACGAGAGACGACGAAATAGTCACAACAGGCTCCTGAAAAGCGAATACGGAATCATCGACAGGATCCGTACGGCTTCTCTGGCGTAGGCGGGTCCGGCCGTGCGAGGAATAGCTGAGTCGGCTACCGCGGGAAGCCGAGTACGGGAGGCCGATGACACGCGGGTGGCGCGGATCGTCGCCGGCCCGCTGGGCGCGTCGTGGATCCTGACGATCCGCGTGCCCGGTACGACCTCGACACTTCTGAACTCCCCTGCTATGCCGTCGGCAATTGGCGCCGCGGCCGAACCCGGTGGTCAAACCGATTGGTTTGCCCAAACGTATTCGATCGCAGCGTAATTCGACTAACGCTGAGGGAGCATACTCATTTCCGTCATCGTTCGCAGCGCGAACAATCTGGGACAGCGGTCCGGTCCGGCAGTGGACCATTCAGCCAGTGAGGCAGCGCCCTCGAAAGAAGTGGTGCCAGCCGCCGGTGACCGCGATCGTGCGCGTCAATCGCGTCCGATGACGGTATCTGCACGACCGTCGATGGGATCGCTGTCCGTCGCTTCGGTTGCGGGATCATGAGCACCGGGGCGCTGACGCACTCACGGTGCACGCATCGATAGCAGGGACAACTGTGATGCCGGTAGTCGAAGTGCGACAGTCGATTCGGCGCCTTCAGGCTCGCCGCATTCGAAATAGGCGTGTAGCGTGGCCGGCACGGATAGGAGTGGGACTGGTGCGTGTCCATCACTTGGATGCTGGGGGAACCCGTCCTTCGGGTGGCCGCTTGTTCGATGGCCGCCCGGGGGTGCTGCGCAGAGCAGCCGGCGCGTGTCATTGCTTGTTGGTCGAGCACTCTGCTGGGTTGACCCTGGTCGATACGGGTTACGGCGAGCAGGCACTGGTTCGGCCGGATGTCTGGGTGGGGCGGCAACTCATCCGCCGGTCGAATCCGGTTCTCGACCAGCCGATCGCGCGTCAGGTCGAAGCGCTGGGATTCTCCCGCGACGATGTCCGCGACATCATCGTGACGCATCTCGATCTCGATCACGCGGGCGGGCTCGCCGACTTCCCCCGGGCGGCCGTGCATGTCTACCGGGACGAGTTGGAGGCTGTCGAAGGGGCGTACGGCCGTCGCGAAAAGATCCGGTATCGGCCGGTGCAGTTCGAGCACGGACCCAAGTGGTCGGTCTATGACGAGTCCGACAGCCGGGAGGAGCGCTGGTTCGGCTTCCGGGCGGTGCGCGAACTGCGCGGTCTGCCGTCGGAGATTCTTGTTGTTCCGCTGGCGGGACACACACGCGGTCACGTCGGAGTCGCTGTGGACACCGGGAACGGCTGGTTGTTGCACGCCGGGGACGCCTATACCTTCCACGGGCAGATGGCCGAGAAGCCGTCGATGCCCCCGGGGCTACGCGCCTTTCAGTGGGCGATGGACACTCGGCGCCCGTCTCGCATCGACAACCAGCAGCGGCTACGGGAACTCGTCCGCGACAATGCCGACACGGTGACGGTGTTCTCCGCGCACTGCGCGACGGAGTTCGAGCGCCTGCGCCGTTGAGGCTCGGCGGCTCTCGCCGCCCGTCATCGGTCCGACTGGGTCGACTGGCTCATGCTGTGGGCGCGGGGGTCCGCGGCAGGCTGCGCGTCGTTGCGCGCATGCCGGATCGGCAGCAGGAGCCGCCGCCTGCGAGGCTGCATATTGATGCGCGTGATGTCGCCGTTGTAATGGGCGAAGACGCGGTGATCCATGACCGCGCGCCACAGCGGGGGAATCATGGCGAGCACGACCATCGTGGCGTAACCGGCGGGCAGCTGGGGGGCCTGTTCGGAGCTGCGCAGGGTCTGGTAGCGGCGGCCGGGGTTGGCGTGATGGTCGCTGTGGCGCTGGAGGTGGAACAGGAAGATGTTCGTCACCAGACGGTCGCTGTTCCAGCTGTCGCGCGGTGAGCAGCGTGCGTAGCGGCCGTCGGGGCGGCGGGCGCGCAGCAATCCATAGTGTTCGACGTAGTTCACGGTTTCCAGCAGACCTGCGCCGATGAGTGCTTGCAGGGCGAGGTAGGGGATGATGGCGGGGCCGAAGGCCGCGATCAAGCCGATGAACAACGCCGCGCTCATCGCCCAGGCTTGCAGAAGATGATTGGTGGGGCTGAACCAGGGTTTGCCGTTGCGGGCCAGGCGCTGACGCTCCAGCTCGAGGGCGGAACGGAATCCGCCCACGATGGTGCGCGGCATGAATTGCCACAGTGATTCCCCGAAGCGGGCGCTGGCGGGGTCGTCGGGTGTGGCGACGCGAACGTGGTGGCCGCGGTTGTGCTCGACGAAGAAGTGGCCGTACCCGGACTGGGCGAGCGCGATCTTGGCCAGCCAGCGTTCGAGGCGTTCGGCGCGATGCCCGAGTTCGTGCGCGGCGTTGATGCCGATACCGGAGACGAAGCCGAGAGTCACGGCCAAGCCCAGTTTGTCGGCCAGGCTCAACTCGTGGCTGCTCCACAGATATCCGGCGATGAGCAGGCCGATGAATTGCATCGGCAGGAACATAAAGGTGCACCACCGGTAATAGCGGTCGTTGGACAGCGCCTCGTAATCCTCGTCGCGAGGATTGCTTCCGTCGTCGCCGACCGCCCAATCCAACAGTGGAATCACAACCAGCACGATGATGGGGCCGATCCACCAGAACACCTCCAACCCGGTGAGCAACACCAGTTGGGAGGGAAGCAAGGCGCAACCCGGGGCGATCAAACCCAGAAGCCACAGGTATCGCTTGGGATCACGGGCTTTCGTGTGCTCGAAGATCGTCATAGTCATCTCGCCGATCCATCAGGAGGACACTCAACCGACAGTTCTGACTGCGGACAACGCGGACTTTTTGCACGCTCATCCAGGATAACTGGAAGTTCGCTGGATGGCGGAAAATTGTCGAAAGCGCCCTCTGAGCGGGCAGTGTCCGACTCACGATCATTCGGTGCGGCGAGGTCGGCCGCGACCTGCCGGGGGTAGCGACCTCGTGCGACTGGTGTCCGGTTCGGTGCCCGGTGACCGGATTCGGCGAGCTCGGTCGTCGTCGGCCGGTCGTCGTCGGTGGCATAGTCGAGGTGAATATTTCGACAGTAAGGCATCGACTTCCGGTCTTCCGGCAGTCGGCGACGCGGTGTCGGACACGGATGGATCCGCGCCGGATCTCCGAGTATCACCGGTGTGCGCACCTGAGCGGCTCAGGTCGGCGGGGGTGAGCCAACTCCGACATGCGACCCTTTCTGTGCCGATCTCGACCAGTCACGCGATACCTCAAACAGCAAATTTCCTGCAATCAGCCCACCGGCTCTGGAGCTGGGACGCCTCGGGCTGGACCTTCTGGCGGAACTCGCCTGCCGTGCGGGGATCTGTGACGACCCTGGCAGGCAGGTCGGCCGCGGCTCGGTCGTGAAACCGAACCGCGGCCGACCACCGTGCATGGAGATCGCGGCGCTACGAGCCGATGCTGCGCGATTGCGCGCGGCGCTGCGCCGAGTCTCCGATCGAGATACCGACGGTATCCGAGTCGGGCGTGTTTTCGCAAATCAGGGCAGGGCCCCGCAGTTGGTCGGTGCGGGCTGTCCGGCGAGCCGCTCGGTGATCCACTGCTGCGATCCGACCAGCGAGGGGAAGAACGCCAGCACGTGGGTGGCCCGCAACCCGGTGATGACACTGGGCAGCTCGACGTTCGCGTTCAACTGCACCGGCACGCCGCTGGCGCACCACCCCGCGGCCATCTCGCGAACGGGCACATAAGGCGCACCCTCGTCGCTCGGGCTCGAGGAGATGAGGACGGGAACCCGCGGGGTGAGCGTGCCGACCCGCTGCTGGCTGAACGCCGACTTCAACACCGGGGACTGATCGATCACCGCGGTGAGCGGTTGCCCGCTGGTGGTCCACTGCGACGTGTTCGGGAACTGCTGTGCCAGTCCCAGCGGTACGGCGCACTTCTCCATGGACTCCCGCAGGATCGCTTTGCCGGTGTCGTTGAGTTCGGACTCGAGCACCGGGCGGGTTTCGGGATAGTTGGCCGCGATGCCGTTGAGGATCCACGCGAAAGCCGGTCCGAGTGGGGCTCGGCCATCGTTGAACCCGATGAAGTACTGGTCGTCCACCACCGGCCCGCCGATGTAAGCGCCCTGTACGTTCAGCTCAGGGGCATAAGCAGGTTGCAATTCGGCCGCGCCCGCGGACGCCATGCCGCCCTGGGAGTACCCGTACAGAATGACCGGCGAGCCGGGGTTGAGGCTGGTGCCCGGCAATTGCAGCGCCGCACGCGCGGAGTCGAGCAGGGCGTAGGCCTGAGCTTTACGGTTGAGGTAGTCGTGCACCGCGGGCGTTCCCAGCCCGTGGTAGTCGGTCACCATCACCGCCATGCCGCGGGCCAGCAGCGTGTACAGCGCCAGTACGTCGTATTCCACGATGACGTCGAACGGAGGCTGGTATTGGATGAATTGCGCGAGCAGTTTCGAAGGCGCGCATTGGTCGCCCTGCCCCTTCGTGCCGACCGCGTACGCGATCAGCGGGCGCTCACCGGGGCCGGTCCACGGCGCTGCCGGCTCCAGATATGTACCGACCACCGTCGTCCTGGCGTCGTGGGTATCGCTGCTGACGTACATGATGCGGGTCGACGAAGCCGGGATCGATCCGCCGATTCCCGGGACGGAAATCGCCAGCCGTGACGCTTCGGTCCGGATGATGGAGCCCGGCGCGCCCCCGGGCGACGCCGGTGGAATGTAGAACTCGTCGCCCGCCACCGCTTCCGCGGCTGGTTCCGCCCACACGTGTGGGGCCGAGACCGCCCCGCTCCCGGCCACGATGAGGGTTCCCGTCAGGGCTGTGGCCAATCTGAGTATTCGACTCCTCACGATGCGATCCTTCCTGCGATTGGGATACCCATGGCATCTAGAATCGGATACTGAGAGTATCTGTAAGGGGTATGGATTGTCTGGGAATATCGATGAGTGTCGGCCGCTGCGGGGGACAGGGCGTTCGCGGCCGACTCGAGCGCAGAGCCAGGCGCGTACGCGCAACGAATTGATGGCCACCGCAAAACGGCTTTTTCTGCGGGACGGGTATCAGGCGACGACTCTGGACAAGGTCGCGAAGGCCGCCGGTTTCACCAAAGGGGCGGTGTATTCGAACTTCCGCACCAAAGACGACCTGTGCCTGGCGGTGCTCGACGAAATTCACGCCGAGCGAGCGGCGGAGGTCGCCGAAATCATCGCGGCGCCTACGGCGACCGACCGTCTGAAACGGATGACGGAATGGGCCGAACGGGTTGTCGGTGATCCGAACTGGACGCAACTGGAGCTGGAGTTCAGTGTCCATGCTCGGCGCGATGACCACCTCCGCGACGAACTCGCGACCCGGCTCGACAATATCGTCGGCATGGTCGGCGCGGCCCTGGGAACCCCGGACGACCTCGAAATCCAGCGATCGCGGGCCGAGGCCGCGGTCGCGGTGCTGGCGCTCGGTGTCGGGCTGGGCCTGTTCCGGTCGATCGATCCCGGCATCCCGGTGACGGGGATGATCTCGGCGCTGCGCGCGATCGCGGGGTTGACCCGCAACGGCTGAAGTGCTCGGTGGGCATGTGTTCCGGTCGTACGCGCGCCGATGCCGGAAGGGCTCCGGGGGTATTGCGTTCGCCGCATCGGAGCCTAATATAAGTCAAGGCTTATCAAGGAGGATGTCATGCCACTGCTGACCGATCCCGCCGCCATCGCCGGGCTCGTGACCCGCGAGGTCCGCACCGGATCTCGCGACGGCACGCCGACCAGGATCGCTGTCGCCCGGCGCACGTATCCGACCGATCAGGCGGATCTCTGGGACGCCCTCACCGACATCGAGCGGATCCCACGCTGGTTCCTGCCCGTCAGCGGTGACCTGCGGGTCGGCGGCCGCTATCAGCTCGAGGGCAATGCCAACGGTGTCGTCGAACAGTGCGATGCGCCGAGGCGGTTCGCCGTGACATGGGAGATGGGGCCGCAGATCTCCTGGCTGACGGTGGATCTCACGCCTTCCGGAGACGGCACCGAGTTGGAGTTGGTACACGAGGCTCCGGTCGATCCCGAGTTCTGGTCGCAGTACGGACCGGGTGCTGTAGGCGTCGGGTGGGATCTCGGCCTGATGGGACTGGGGCTGCATTTGTCGAGCGGAGTTCGGGTGGACCAGGCCGAGGCCATG
Source organism: Nocardia sputi (assembly GCF_023501985.1). NCBI lineage: Bacteria > Bacillati > Actinomycetota > Actinomycetes > Mycobacteriales > Nocardiaceae > Nocardia > Nocardia sputi. The sequence goes on from NZ_JAMFLC010000006.1 coordinate 102,849, forward strand.
GCGTTTCCGACGACGCCCGAGGGAGCGGCCTTCATCCGCACGGCGGCTCTCGGCTGGGCAGAGGCCGCAGTGGGCGGCGGTGACGACCCGGCTGCCGCGAACGCGGCGGCGCTGCGAACCGTCGCGTTCTATACCGGCGCCTCGGAAGGCGGCTCTCAGGTTTGATGGACAGGTCCCCAGCGAAGATCTTCGAGGCACTGGGTGACCCGGTTCGCCGGTTCATCCTCGAAGTGGTGGCGGCGGGCGAGCAGCCCGCGGGTGCGCTGGTCGCGGCCGTGCGAGAGCACACGCCGATTTCCCAGCCCGGCGTCTCACAACATCTCAAGGTGCTGCGCGATGCCGGGTTGGTGCACGTCCGCGCCGAGGGCACTCGACGGCTGTACACCCTCGACCCCGCGAGCGTCGACGCCGCCCGGGCCTGGCTGACCGGGCTGACGGACCCGCTACATCGGTTCGCCCAACCGCTCGACGCTCTCGCGACGGAGATCGCTCGCGGAAAACGAGCACGCCGCGGCGCCGAGCCCGATCGAACCGGCACAGCGGATGCCGACGGACAAGCCCGTTACGGGTGACCGCACGCAACGACTCCGTCAGCAGCGGCCGAACACGACGGCCGCGTTGTGGCCACCGAAACCGTACGAGTTGTTCAGCGCGTACTCGATCTTCTGAGTCCGGGCGCTGCCGTGGACGATATCGAGATCGATCTCGGGATCTTGATTGTCGAGATTCAACGTGGGCGGCACCACGCCGTCCCGCACGCTGAGCACGGTCAGGGCGGCTTCCACCGCGCCCACCGCGCCCACCGAGTGGCCCAGAGCGGATTTGGGCGCGTAGACCGATGCGTGGCCGCCCACCGCCTCTCGGATTCCCCTGGCCTCCGCTAGGTCGCCGAAGGGAGTGGCTGTCGCATGGGCGTTGACGTGATCGATGTCGGAAGCGCTCACCCCCGCCGTTTCGAGCGCACGACGCATGGCTCGAATGTTTCCCGCGCCGTCCGGGTGCGGGAGAACCATGTGGTACCCGTCGGCGGTGAGGCCCGCGCCCATCAGGCGAGCCAGCGGTTTCGCCCCCCGAGCCCGTGCGTGGTCCTCCGACTCCAGCACGAACAGGGCCGCGGCCTCGCCGAAGACGAAACCGTCTCGGTCCCGATCGAACGGGCGTGACGCGCGCTCGGGTTCATCGATCCGTGTGCTCAGCGCCCGCATCATCGAGAACCCGGCCACCGCGAGCGGATTGATCCGGCCCTCCACGCCCCCCGCCACGACGATGTCGGCTTCGCCCAGGATGATCGAACGCCACGCGTGCACCAGCGCCTCGCATCCGGAAGCACACGCGGAGACGGGCGTGATCACGCTGGCTCGCGCGCCGAGTTCCAGCCCGACCACCGCCGCGGCGCCATTGGGCATGGCCATGGGCACCGCGAACGGGGACACTTTGCGGTAGCCCGCCTCCCGCATCTGGTCGTTGGACTCGATGATCGTGTCGGCGCCACCGAGGCCGGTGCCGATGCAGACGCCCAGTCGATCGAGATCGACTTCCGGCCGGCCCGCGGTGTCCCAGATCCGGTTGCCCATGACGTAGGCGATCTGCTGGACATACGACATGCGTCGCTTCTGGACGCGGCTGAGTTCGTCGGTCGGATCCAGTTTGAACTGGCCGCCGATGTCGACGGGAACCTTGAAGCGCTCGAAGTCGGGGTCTTGTACCTTGGCGATCCCGGTTTCGCCGGCGAGGAGTCCTTTCCAGGTGGCGTCGGTGTCGGCGCCGACAGCGGTCGACATCTCGATAGCAGTCACGACCACACCCCGGAATCCTCCGTTGCTGGTAGAGAAGTCCGCCAAATCGGACATCAAACCCCTTCTTTCGGCTCGTCGGCTCAGATGCTCCAGCGAGGCTATGCGCGTGCCGGAACCGCGGGGTAGTAGCCCGAGTGCCGATCACCGCTACGATCGGGCCATGCAACCGGATGGGGGAACGCGTCGTGTGACGGTCGTCATTCCCGACGAAGTAGTGGTTCTGGACGCCGCGATTCCGATCGACGTGTTCGGTTCGGACCCCCACTATCGCCTCGAAGTGTGCGCGGTATCGCCGACCGTGCCGACCTCGATTCCTGGGCTGTCGTGTGTGGCGACGGCCGGGCTGGAGGCTCTCCGCCATGCCGATACGGTGATAATGCCCGGCTATTCCACCTACGAGCAGCCACTGCCGGACCCCGTGATCCGATCGCTTCGCGACGCCCACGCACGGGGTGCGCGAATGTTGTCGATCTGTACCGGCGCTTTCGCGCTAGCCGCGGCGGGCCTGCTGGCCGGCCGGCCCGCTACGACGCACTGGCGCGCCGCGCCGTTGCTTCAGCGCCGATACCCCGACATCGACGTTCATTCCGATCGATTGTTCGTCGATGACGGCGACGTGATGACCTCCGCGGGGGTCACCAGCGGAATCGATCTCTGCCTGCACGTGGTGCGCAAGGACGTCGGCGCGGCGGCCGCGAACGAACGCGCCCGCGACCTGGTGGCGCCGCCGGTCCGTGAGGGCGGCCAAGCGCAGTACACCCGGCAGTTCTCGCCGCAGACCTCCTCCGGCGTGCTCGCCGAGACACGCGCGTGGATTCTCGCGAACCTCGATCGCAGGCATTCGATCGAGGACCTCGCCAGGCGTTCCAATCTCTCGCGCCGTAGCTTCATCCGGCGCTTTCGCGAAGAAACCGGAACCTCCACGCATGTGTGGATCACCAGCGCGCGCCTGAATCAGGCTCGAGAGCTGCTCGAGACCACCGGCCTCCCGGTCGATCAGATCGGCTACCGCGTCGGCCTCGGCAACCCCGCCAACACCCGGGCGGTGTTCAAACGTCATCTGGGTGTCAGCCCCGGCCAGTACCGGCGCATGTTCACGGTCGGGAACTGAACGGCGCGCCTCCGGGAACTGCTCGGCCGGGGGCTCGGGCCCTAGCCGGGAAGCCGTTGCGCGGGATAATCGCGCAGTCGTGGGTCGGTGTCGCCGACGACGACCGGATGACCCACCAGCTCGAACATCGCGACATCGGAATGATGATCGCCGAAGGCCATGCACGCCTTCGGATCGATGGCCGCTTGTTCGGCATACCGCAGCAGGGCGGCGGACTTGTCGGTACCGACCATCGTCGCGAGGACGTCGCCGGTGTACTTTCCGGCGGCCGTCTCCATCTTCGTGCACAGAACCGTTGCCGCGCCAACGGCTTCGGCGATCGGTTCCAGCGCCGGGGCGATCGAGCCGGAGACCAGCACGATGCGACTGCCGGTGCGGGAGAGCTCGTCCAGTCGTCGCCGCACGGCGGCATTGAAGAAAGCCGGGTCCGCGGAACTGGAGGCGAACCAGTCTTTTCCGGTACGCCGCAGGTCGGCGGTGTCACGGCCGACCCAGTGCCGATAGAACCACCGATGTGATTCGCCGCGGCTCATGCCTGCCGCACGAAGCGTCCGGAACTCTCGAAGCACGGCGTCGGCTTCGGCGCCGTGCCCCCGGCGCCGCGCGTCGAAGACGAACAGGGACAGGAAGGTTACGCTCCGGACCAGCGTTTCATCGACGTCGACGAAAACAGCTGGGACAGCGACCTTTCGATCGATCAGCTCCGGCGCGGGGAAGGATCCCGGGTCCTGCTCTCTGGGCGGCGTCATGCTCGAGCCTCGGTCTGCGCGGCGGCGTCGACCTCCTGTTCCGGCTCTTTTGTAGCCGACGGTGGGTCACCGTGCCGCACCGCGCGGGTGACGCCGCAGATTCTCAGCAACGGTGCCGTCATCGCGGTGGTGACCAAGGCCATGATGACCAGCAGCGAGTACAACTGCTGGCCGATGACGCCGATCGTCAGTCCGATGTTCAGGATCACCAGCTCCGTCAGCCCCCGGGTGTTCATCAGCGCGGCGAGGGCCGCGGACTCCACCCGGTCGATTCCGCCGCAGCGGGCCGCCACGTAGGTGCCGCCCAGCTTGCCAACGAGGGCGGCGAACATGATCGCGACGAACTCGACGACGCCCGCGCGGTCGAGCGCGCCGAGATCCACTTGCAGGCCGGCGACCACGAAGAAAGCAGGCAGGAAGATACTGCTCAGCAGTCGGGCGCCGTCCTCGACGGCCGTGCGCAGCGGCCGGGGGAAGACCACACCGAACAGGAACGCGCCGAAGATCAGGTGCAGGCCCAGCCACTCGGTGGTGGCTCCCAATAGCAGAGCGCCCGCGACGCCGATGAATACCATGTTGCCGGTGTTCTTCTCGGACCCGCTGCGGGCGATACGGCACAGCGCCGGACGCACCGCCCACCACAACACCATGACCAGCGGGATGAACAGTAGTATCCGCCACTGGTGATCGAGGTCGGGCTGCGCGATACCGATGACTACCGCCAGAACGCACCAGGCGAGTACGTCGTCGAATGCGGCGCTGGTCATCGCCGACTGGCCCAGGCGGGTGCCCAGCAGCCCGCGGTCGTGCAGGATGCGGGCCAGCACCGGAAACGCCGTCACGGCCAACGCGCACCCGATGAAGAGGGCGAATGTCAGCCGATTTCCTTCACCGTGCCGTGCCAGCGCCCAGATCGCGATCGCGGAACCGAGCGCGAAGGGAACGACGTAGGCCGAAACCGCCACAGCGGTGACCGACCGCCTGCGACCGGCGAGCGAGCGGAGATCCATCTCGAGGCCTGCCGAGAACATGAAGATCATCACGCCGACATTGGCGAAAGCCGTGAGATACGACCGGATGTCGTGCGGAAACACCGCTGCGGACAGCTCCGCGCCGAGGATCGTCGGCCCCGCGAGTATTCCTGCCACGATCTCGCCGATAACCGGGGGTTGGCCGCATTTCTCGGCCAGCCATCCCAGCAGCCGGGCCGCGGCCACGATGAGTACGAGGTCCAGCAATAACAAGATCATTTGGTTGCTCGGCAACGCCTCGACTCCGTTCGGCATTGAGGAGATCGCGAGGTCGGATTCGACCCTCGCAGGCGGTCTGTCCGTACGTCGAACCGCGGTGCGGAAACCCCCGAAAGATGGACTACCTGCATCGAGACGATATCGCAACCGCGCGGCGAATGAGGGGGGAGAGTGACCTACGCCACGTTCGGTACGGGGTCCGGAGCGTGTGGCGCAAAGGAGTGCATGTCTGTCGCGAATCGGACTGGCTGGTCGCTCTTTTGGTTGTGAATACTTCGATCTATGGCTGGAGCCAGTCGGAGGGCGCAGCTGAGGGGAGTCGACGTTGTTCGAAGGTAAGACGGTACTCGTAACCGGTGCGGCAACCATAATCGGCGCGGAGGTCGCTCGGGTCTTCGCCGGGTATTCCGCGAATGTTGTGCTGGGGGACATCGATGCGGACGGCGGGAAGGGGACGGCCGCCGGTATCGGCGATCGCGCCGTCTTCGTGCCGATCGATCTCCGCAGCGATTCGTCCATCAGGTCGTTCGTCGCGACCGCGGTCGACCGGCACGGCCGGATAGACGCTCTGGTCAACATCGCCTGCGTCTACGGCGACGACGGCTCCACCGCGGACATGCGGGCACAGTGGCTGGAGGTGCTGAACACCAATGTCGTCGGTACGGCGATGTTGTGCGGACAGGCGCGATCCGCTCTGCGAGACGCGGGAGGGTCCATCGTCAACTTCACCTCGCCCAGTGGACGGATCGCGCAGGCCGGGCGAGTGCAATACCCGGTGAGCAAGGCCGGGTTGCTGCAACTGACCCGAAGTCTCGCGCTGGAATACGCCGGTGACGGGATCCGCGTCAACAGTGTCTCGCCGGGCTGGACCTGGTCGCGTGTGATGGATGAGATCACCGAAGGGGACCGGGCGCGGACCGACGCGGTGGCCTCCCGATTCCACATGCTGGGCAGGGCGGCCGATGCCCGGGAAATCGGTGAGGTGGCCGCCTTTCTCGCTTCGTCCAGGGCGAGCTTCGTGACCGGCGCCGAGTGGACCGTGGACGGCGGCTACTCCGCGCTGGGACCCGAGCAGACCACCTCGGCGATCGAGCTGCTCCTGCGCGATCGGTCCGAATCGCACGAAACCTCTCTGGCATAGGAAATCGAACGATGACTGCAGCAACAATTTCGGCGACCTCCCTGCTGGAGGCGGTACGTTCCCTGGCGCCCGATTTGGCGGCACGCCGCAGCGAGATCGATGCCGAGCGCAAGCTTCCGGTGGACATCGTGGAGCGACTCCGCGAGATCGGCGTCTACCGAATGGGTTTCAGCTCGGAGATCGGCGGTCCCGGCTTGACCTCCCTCGAGCAGCTGGAAGTGGTCGAGGCCCTGTCGTACGGCGACACGGCGACCGGGTGGTGTGCCATGATCGGCGCCGCCACCGGCATCTACGCGGGATATCTCGACGAGCAGGCGATCGCGGAGCTCATGCCGAGCCAGGACCTGATCACGGCGGGTCTGATCTTCCCGGCCGGCCGTGCCGAGCGCACCCCCGGTGGTTATCAACTGACCGGACGATGGAAGTTCGGCAGCGCGATCACGCATGCCGACCTGGTCATCGGCGGGGCATTCGTGACATCGGGAGGAATCCCGGAGGCGACCGCGGACGGCAGGCCGGTCGTCCGGCTCTTCTTCATGCGCCGCGATCAGGTCACCGTGTTCGACACCTGGGACACCACAGGTCTTCGTGGCAGCGGAAGCAACGACTACGCGGTCGAGGACCTCTTCGTCCCCGAGCATTATTCCTTCGCGTTCGGCGAAAGGAAGAGCTGTAGCGGGAAGCTGGCCGAGCCCGAAGCGCTGGCCCGGATCATGCCCGGTGTACCGCTGGGTACGGCGCGCGCCGCGTTGGACTACGTCCGCGGACTCGCGGACGGCAAGACAGTGCCCGCGGCCGGGCAGAAATGGGCGGACAACTACCGTGCGCAGTACCTGCTGGGCGAGTGCGAGATGGAGTACATCGTCGCGCGCGGCGCCGTCGTCAACACGGTGGAGGCACTGTGGGACGCTCTGGAGGGCAACCGTTTCGCGGAATTGCCACCGGACACGAGGATCGCGACCGCGCTGGCCAGGACCCATGCTTTCCGCGCCGCGCTGCGGATCGTCTCCCGCCTGTGCGAGCTGGTGGGTACGGATTCGATCTACCGGCCGGATCCGCTGGATATCTGGCTGCGCGACATGAACACGATGGCGCGGCACATCATCGCGCACGACCAGGTGATCCAGTCCACCGGAGCCTTCCTGATGGGCGGCAGGCCGGAGTTCCCGTTCGTCGTAGGGCTGGGCTGATCCGATGGAAATCGACAAGCGCAAACGGCTGCCGTCCCTGACCGGACTGCGGTTCTTCGCGGCGCTCTCGGTGTTCGTTTTCCACGTGATGCTGCCGAACTCGCCGATACCTCCCTACAAGCCGGTCAATCTTTTCGCCGATCCGGACGTCGCGTACGACGCGGCGTGGGCTGTAGGGAAGTTGGGATTCCTCGGGGTGTCCTTCTTCTTCATTTTGAGCGGCTTCGTCCTGACTTGGTCGTGGAAACCGGGATCGAGCAAATTGCAGTTCATCCGGCGACGAGTGGTCAAGATATTCCCCAACCACCTCACGCTCTGGGTGGCGTCGATGGTTCTTTTCGCCGCGGCTATCACGCCATGGAAAGCTTGGTTGCCGAATCTCTTCCTCCTCCATGCGTGGTTCCCGCAGAACTACATCAATGCAGGAGTCAACACGCCGTCGTGGACGTTGTCCTGTGAGCTGCTGTTCTATGTTCTGTTTCCATTCGTGATACCGGCGGTGCTGCGAATCGACAGGAAGTATCTGTGGCACGGAGCCGCCGCCATGGTGGCGGGCATTGCCGTGATCGTCCTCTTGACGGCCTTCGTCGTCCCCGGCTCCGAGAAATCCGAACTCACGCCGATTCCCGTTCTGCAGCTGTGGTTCGGTTACCTCTTTCCTCCGTCGCGTCTGTTCGAATTCTTCCTCGGTGTGTTCGTGGCGCGTATCGTAATGGAAGGGCGATGGATACGGATTCCGCTCTGGGCCGCGGTGGCCGCGGTCGGGGTGGGTTATGTGGTGGCGATGTACACGCCGTTCTACGTCGGCTTCGTCCTGGCGACCGCGGTTCCGCTCGCCCTGCTGATCGGATCGGCCGCCCAGTCCGACATCGAGGGGACGTCACGGTTCCTGTCGAGCCGGCTCTCGGTCAAGCTCGGTGAAATCTCCTTCGCCTTCTATATCTGTCAGGGCGTCACTTTGTTCTATGTCCGCCGCCTCATGGATGCCGCCACGTTCAGTGTGCCGGTCGCCGTGCTGATAATCTTCCTTTTATTCTGTTTGAACATCCTCGCCGCTTGGATGTTGTTCACCTTCGTGGAAGCACCTGCTATGCGTCGGTTCGCTCGGCCGAGGCGAGCTCCCAGCGTCGAAGAAAGGGTGGTCGGTTAGACCTTCGGATCGCGCTCGAAATCAGCGGAAATTTTCCGGTCGGAGGCTCGTGGTGCGCCACGGGCCTCCGATTCACGTTTTATCGACGGTGGGAACAATTCGGTTGCCTCGCCGCCGCCTCGGCGGTATCCTGGGATGTGTTCTGAGTCAGGGAACGAGTTCTGAATATGGGGGGTGTTCGATCAAATGAATTACGTGAATCGCATCTGGTTATGAACTTTTAGGGTTCGCATATACGGGGTTTCGAACGGATTCTCCTTCCTGATTTCGAATCCCGCTCAGGCATTCTGATCGCAGACAATTCACCGACGGTCCGGTCCGCGTGAATCGCGGAAATGCGCCGTGCGGTCCGGTTGTGTGCGCTCGTTGTGTCGTATGTTCGGAAGGTAGTAATGAATACGACTGTCGACAACGGGTCCGAGCGTCTCCAAGAGCTCGGGCGACAACAGTCCTACTCCAGACACGACCATGACGCGGAATCGGTTGCCACCGAGATACTTCGCATGGTCTTCGCGCGCCGGCGAAGCGCCGAGCCGAAGTCGGTGTGTGAGCTGGCTCCGTGCGCGGAGTGTTTCGCACCGCACCTGCCCAAGGTGATCCGGTACATCGAGGCCGGTACGCCGGTCCATTTCGTCATTCCGGCGTTCCCGGCGAAGTCGCGTAACCGCCGCAAGACGCTCGGTCGTCTGCCCGACATGGCCGAGGCACTGGCGATCGAGTCGCTGCAGGGATTCTGTGACCAGATCTCGTCGGTCTACCGGCCGGGCGCGATCGTGACCATCTGTTCCGACGGCCATGTCTTCAGCGACACGCTCGGAATCCCGGACGTGCACGTCGATCACTACGGTGCGGAGCTTCGCCGGATGATCCGGTCGACCGGCGGCGGCTCCATCGGCCTGTACGGATTGCGGGACGCGATGCCCGAGATGACCTGGGACGAACGCAGGCGGCGTCTGCTGGCGGAGTACTCGGACGGCATCGGCGCACTACGCGCAGCGGTGCGCACCGATCCTGCCGCACGGCGAATGTTCAACGGAATCCACCGTTTCATGGTCGAGGACAATGCCGTGCTGCTGCCCGACCTGTCCGCCACCCAACGGCGGAACCGGTCGAAGGAGACGGCGTACGAAGTGGTGCAGCGCAGCCAAGCGTGGAGCCGCCTGATGGCGCAGATCTTCACCGAGGCGGTGCGACTGTCGATTCATCCGCAGGCGAATCATTCCGAGAAGATCGGTTTCCATCTCCTGCGGACCCAGGACAGCTGGCTGACGCCGTGGCACGGCGTGGTGCTCGACGACGGAACCAGCCACACGCTGGTCAAGCGGATGTATGCCGAGGAATTGGGCGCTCGCTTGGTATGGCGCAACAGTCGCCCCAGTCACTTCGTCCTCGGCAGGACGCCGCAAACCGATTCCTAGCGAGTGTAAGGAAGGTCATAAGGTCATGACGAAAAGTTCGAGCGAATTGCTGCTGGGAGGGCAGCGGCTTCGGCCGTTCGGTCGTCTCGTGGCGTCCGCGACGGAGGGGCAGACCCTCGCCGACGTGCCGATCGAGGAGCTGCTCGCAACGACGCTCAGCGAGAAAGTGGTCGTGTTGCGCGGATTCGGCCTGCTCGGCAAACCGGAACTGGAGAACTACTGCCGCGCGGCCGGCGAGATCCTTCAGTGGAACTTCGGGTCGATTCTCGATCTGGTGGTCCGGGACACTCCCGACAACTACCTTTTCGACCGGGACGATGTCCCGTTCCACTGGGACGGGGCGTTCGCCGAGCACGTGCCGCGGTTCTTCCTCTTCCAGTGCGTGCGAGGAGAGGGCGCCGGCGGCGAGACCGTGTTCTGTGACAGCGTTCAGGTCTACCGGGAGGCGCCGGAAGATCTGAAGGAGCTCTGGGCTCGCACCACGATCACATACCGGACAGACAAACTCGCGCACTACGGTGGCTCGGCCGAATGGCCGCTGCTCGGAACGCATCCCGTCACGGGCGAGACGACGATCCGATACGCCGAGCCGCTGGATCCGGCGCGCTACGCCAATCCGCTGTTCTTGACCGTCGAGGGAATCTCGGCCGAGGACGGGGTGCGCGTCATGGAGGACCTGCGCGAGCGGCTGCACGACGCGCGCTACTGCTATGCCCACCAGTGGCGGACCGGCGACATCGTCGTGGTCGAGAACCACGCTCTGCTGCACGGCAGGAATGCGTTCACCGGATCGGTCTCGCGGCATCTTCAGCGCATTCAAATCATCTGAGCAATCAGCCATCGGAGAGGAACGTCAATGGCTCCACAAGTTTCCAGACCAGCAACCGAGTACGACGTCGTCATCATGGGCGGTGGTCCCGCGGGGTCCACTCTCGCCGCGATGTTGTGCCGCGAAACAGACCTGCGCGTGGCGATTTTCGACCGCGAGGTGTTCCCCCGCGAGCACATCGGGGAATCGGGAGCGCATCCACTGGTTCCCGTCCTGCAAGCCAGCGGCGCTCTCGAGAAGGTGCTCGCGAGCGAGTGCTGGATCCAGAAGTTCGGCGGTATCTACCAGTGGGACACCCAGCGGCCGTTCGTGGGCTTCTTCGAGCACTCGGACTACCTGGTCGACGGCGTGTACCGATGGTCGGTTCACGTCAATCGCGCCGAATTCGACACCGTTCTGCTCGATCACGCCGAATCCTGTGGTGCGCACGTCTTCCAGGGAGTGCGGATCGTGCGGTTCCTCCCCGGTGCGAAGGACGCCACGGTCGTCCTGGAAGACGGCACCGAGGTCAGGGCCGGGTATTTCGTCGACGCGTCCGGCCGGGCGAATCAGGTGGCCGCCCGCGGTTCGCAGCGGGACAAGCAATGGCTTTCGGAGTACCGCAATGTGGCCGTCTGGTCGCATTACCGCAACTGCGTGCCGGCGCAACGGGCTGCGGGTGACTGGAACGTCTTCCGGGCGGAGGATCTGTCGCCGATCTACGCGGTGGCCTTCGAGCACGGGTGGGTGTGGTACATCCCGACGCCTCGTCTGGTCGATGGCACTCGGGAAACCGTGTGGTCGATCGGTATCGTCACCAATCCGGAATCGATCGCCCGCGTGGATCTGCGTGACCCGGACATCTTCCTGAAGACCATCAAGTCGATCCCGGTACTGCAGGACCTGGTCGCGGACGCCGAACCGATTCGTCCCGAGATGCTGACGGCGACCAACTATTCCCGGATCAGCGAGTGCTTCGGCTCGTACTCGGATCGCTGGATGGCGGTCGGGGACGCGTCGTACTTCGTCGACCCCCTGTTCTCTTCCGGGATGTCCTTCGCCGTCACCCAAGCCTGGGCGGCCGCATTGGTCCTGCGGAAGACATTCGACAAGGAGTTGGACGAGCAAGCCAAGCAAGACCTCTGGCGTGATTACGACGTCGAGTGGCGCGGGATGGCGGAGACATGGGCGCTGAGCATCGACCAGTGGTACCACGAGATCTCGCGTTCGCATCCCGACAGCCCGTACTGGAGCGCGCAAGGGCGGCGAGTGGAGGTCGACAACGCCACCGAAGGGACGTTCCAGGCGCTGCTGAACACCGCGCTGGTGCCCGACCTGCTGAACATCATGACGAAGGGGACCCGCGACCCGCGTGACCTCGCCACCGAAGGACCTTATCTGCGGGCTTTCACCGCCGCGGACGCGGTCGAACTGGCGCAGGGCGACATCGTGGCGCTGTCGGAAGACGCACGGATCCGCTCGGGCATGGGAGCCGACATACCGGGCTTCAAAGGCATGTCGCCGCCGTTCGAGATCCCCCAGGAGGCGCGTGACGGGCTGGCCGCGTACTGGCGAGACCTCCTCGCCAACGGTGACGCCGCGCCTTCGCCACTGGCCGACACCGTGCCGTGCCACCGGATCTATTCCGCGGCGGACCCCGAGATCGAGGTGCGGTGCCTGGAACGGGACGGCGGCAAGGAACTATGGGAAACGCTGACCCGAGGCCCCGCCCGGTGGTCGGAGCTGGCGCCACAGTTGACGGTGTTGCAGGGGCGGGCCTTGAAGCGCTTGATCCGAGCGGGGTTGGTGATTGCCGGGCCGGAAGCGGACCAGCAAGTCGTTTAGGTCGAGGACATGAGGTCATTGGCTGTTCTGGCCGTCGATGATGTGATTCCGTTCGATCTCTCGGTCCCCATCGAAATCTTCGGCCGTGCCCGACAGGAGGATGGCGAGCCCGCATACCGAGTCGAGGTATGCGGGGTGCGCTCCGACGTTCCGTCGAAGTTCTTCGGGATCTCATGCCTCGGTGACATCGAATTTCTCGAGGAGGAGGCCGGAACCGTCGTCGTCCCAGGAGCGATGAGTTACCGGGCGCAGCCATCGGAGCGATTGAGAAGGGCATTGATGCGTGCCCATGAGCGCGGCGCGAGGGTCGCATCGATCTGCTTGGGTGCGTTCACGCTCGCCTCGGTCGGCCTGCTCGATGGCAGGCGGGCAACGACGCATTGGATGGCCGCTACCGAATTGTCGAGGAGCTATCCGCGGGTCCGCGTGGACCCCACGGTGCTGTACGTGGACAACGGGAGCATCCTGACCTCGGCCGGCGCCGCGGCGGGACTGGACCTGTGCCTCCATATGGTTCGGCAGGATTACGGCACCGCTGTCGCGGCGGATACCGCCCGGCTCTCGGTGATGCCACTGACACGCGACGGGGGGCAAGCGCAGTTCATCGCGGAACGTCCGCGTTCGGAGGCGGACAGCAAGTCGATCAATCCCACATTGGAGTGGGCGGAGACGATGCTCGGTGAGAAGATCACCGTGCTCGATCTCGCGGAGCGAGCCGGAGTCAGCAAGCGCACGCTGATCCGGCGCTTCCACGAGCAGGTCCGGATGACGCCGAACGAGTGGCTCCAGACCGCCCGGGTGCGAAAGGCCCAGGTATTGCTAGAGACGACCATCCTCACAATGGAGTGCATCACCGGCCAGACGGGTTTCTCTTCGGTGGCCGCCTTCCGGAAGGTCTTTCGCAAGACCGTGGGTGTGACGCCTCAGGCGTACCGGCGGGCCTTCCGCTGACCGATTGCGCGGCTCGTCCGCGCGCAGGCCGGCTCTCGCCGTGGATTCGCGTGGAGAATACGGATCCGCGGCGAGAATCCCCGTCGGCTGCTCGCGCCGTGGGCGGGTGTCCCCGACCGAGGTCAGGTCGCCGGGTGCAAGCGGCGTGACGGCCGAGCGAGTGTGCCGAGTCCGAACCTGCCGAAAGGCGAGTACCGCGCTACTCGGTATTTTCGTGGTGGCCGGAGCTAGGTTCACAGGTGCTCGGTCCCCATGGCGAAGGAGATCACGGTGCCCACAGCGAATTTCGGTACGAGAGAAGATCCCGGTTTCGAACTCGAGCAGAGCCCCGATCTGATCGTGGTGCGCACGCACAGCGGTCGCGGGATCCGGCGGAAATCGGGGTCGGTGCCCACACCGCTCAGTGGCGAACTCGATGACGCGACGCTGGTGCAGGCCTACCCGGAGGCCGGGGTGGAGGTATATCGGCTGCCCGCGGGGTCGAGGTCGGTGGAAGAACGCAAGCCGGTGCTCGAAGCCGCGCCGGAGGTGCGGTTCGCCGGGCACGTCCTGGTCGACCCCGGCACCGAGGAACCGGTGCTCTACACCGAGAACATCTTCGTGAAGTTCGTCGACGGCGTAGCGCACGAGCATTGTCTCGCCGTGCTGGACGCAGCGGAGCTCACTGTGAAGCAGAGGGTTTCGTATGCGAGGAACGCCTACTTCACGGCAGCGCCGGAGGGCACCGGCCAGCGGGTCTTCGATATCGCCAACGCGCTGCTCGATCGCGACGATGTGGAGAATTGCCACCCGGAGTTGATCCGGCGCCGTTCAAGGAAGGCGATCTCTCCTCAGCAGTGGCATTTGAAGAAGACCACCATCGACGGTGTCACGATCGACGCGCACGCGGCAGTGGAAGCCGCTCATGCCCTCACCCGTGGGGCCGGGGTGACGATCGCCGTCATCGATGACGGTGTCGATATCGACCATCCCGAATTCGCGGGCGCCGGTAAGGTGGTCGCGCCGCGGGACGTGACGTCGAAGACCAGCGATCCGCGTCCCAAGGACACCTTCGGCACCGGTCCCGACAACGGTGACAACCACGGCACCGCGTGCGCGGGCGTGGCCTGCGCCAACGGCACGGGCGCAGCGTCGGGCGTGGCGCCGCAGGCCGCGCTGATGCCCATCCGGCTCGCCTCCGGACTCGGATCGCAGGCCGAGGCGGACGCCTTCGTGTGGGCCGCCGATCACGGCGCCGACGTCATCTCGTGCAGCTGGGGGCCGGCCGACGGGAAATGGTTCGAGCCGAACGATCCGGTGCACAACCGGGTGGTGCCGCTACCGGCGAGCACCAGGTTGGCGATCGAACACGCCGTCGGCGCCGGACGTGCGGGCAAGGGTTGTGTGGTGTTGTTCGCAGCGGGCAACGGCAACGAATCCGTCGACAACGACGGCTATGCCGGTTTCGCGAAAGTGATCGCGGTCGCGGCGTGCAACGACACCGGCAAACGCAGCGTGTACAGCGATTTCGGTAAAGCGGTGTGGTGCGCGTTCCCCAGCAGCGACTTCGGGCACCGGCCCTTCGGACATCCCGACCCCCGCACGCCGGGAATCTGGACGGTGGACCGGCACGGCGCCCGCGGCTACAACCCCGGCACGGCGGCGTCGGGGGATGCGGCGGGCGACTACACCAACGACTTCGGCGGCACCTCCAGCGCTTGCCCGGGCGCCGCCGGGGTGGTGGCCCTGATGCTGTCGGTGAATCCGGATCTGACGTGGACCGAGGTGAAAGACCTGTTGAAGGGCAGTTGCGACAAGATCGATCCGCAGGGCGGCGGCTACGACGCCGACGGGCACAGCGACAAGTACGGGTACGGCAGGGTGAACGCGCTCGCCGCAGTGCGGGCGGCCGAGCCCGCGATCCCTAGTCCCTTGCCGGTACGGTGACCCACCGAACGCCGCCCTTCGCAGGTGGCGGTGTACCACCGCGGGGTAGGGGAGACTGAGCAAGTGGCGGATGACAGTGTTCGGCTGATCGTGGTGGATGCCGCCAATGTCGTCGGTTCGCGGCCCGACGGTTGGTGGCGCGACCGGGCCGGCGCTGCTCGTCGCTTACTCGGGAAAGTGGCCATGCTGCCGGAGCGGATGACGAATCCCACCGAGGTGATCGTGGTGCTCGAGGGGGCGGCGAAGGCCGCGGTCGACCGGGCGACGGATCGGGACCTCGCCGGCTTGCGCGTGGTGCGGGCGGACGGTTCGGGCGATGACGCGATCGTCGGCGCGGTCGCCGCGGCGCGCGCGAACGACGGCAGCCGTCCCATCACGGTGGTGACGGCGGACCGGGAACTGCGCGAGCGCGTCGCGGCGCTGGGGGCGGAGGTGGTCGGTCCGACCTGGCTGTTGGACTACATCGAATCGTGACCCGGGCGACGGTCGGAAGCCCGGCGTTTCACCCATACGTCCAGTCCGGTTTGGGGCAGTCTGAGCGGTATGACCGCCTCCGACGCCGTGGGGATGCCATTGCTCTACCTGGTCGAGATCTCCGAACCAGGCTATTTCAACCGGCCGTGGTGGAAGATCGCGAGCACCGGCGAGCCGAGCCAGGTGCGCGCCGCGCTCACCGAACTGGCCGTCCGGGTCGAGCGCGACATCCAGCGCGCCGGGGGCGCGTGCCGGTGCTGGTACCGCTACGACGTGCGGTGGTGCGACGGCGCGATGCTGGAGTGTTTCCAGGGGGCGATCCGATCGGTGCTGATTCCGGGGGAACTGCGTTGCTTGGCCGTTGCCCTCACCTCCGCGACGACCGTGGACCTGCGCTCCGTGGAGCGGCCGCCACGCTGATTCGCCGTCGCGCGCAGCAGGCGGGCGCGGAGCCGCGGAGCTTCGCCGGCCGCCCGTGGATCGGCGGCTCAGTTGAGCAGAGCCGGTTGTCCGGCGTCAGCCTGCTGCGCGGGACTCCCCGAACCCGCCTGCCGAGTGGTGGTGCGAGCGTCGGACTGCATCGGGTCCACTGCCGGATCGATGTCGATGGTGCGGCGCAGCGGGCGGTTCGGCAGCAGCGCGGCCGCGATGAGCGCGACCACCGTCGCGGCCGCGGCGATGAGGAAGATCCGCCCGGTCGCGTCGCCGTAGGAGGCGCGCACGATGGTCGCGATGGGCGCGGGAAGTGCGCCGATATCCAGGTTGCCGCCGCCGGAGGACTCGGTCCGGATACCGAGCCTGCCGAATCCCTCCGCGGACAGTTCACCGACCCGGGTGGCCAGCACGGAACCCAGCACCGAGACACCGATCGCGCCACCGAAAGTGCGGAAGAAGGCGACACTGCTGGACGCGGCGCCGATGTCGTGCACGCTCACCGTGTTCTGCACGGCCAGGACGAGGTTCTGCATCATCATGCCGACGCCGAGTCCGACGACGGTGATGTATCCGCCGACCAGCCACAGGCTCGTCGCGTGGTCGATCGTCGAGAGCAGCGTGAACCCGGCCACCAGCAGCGCGGCTCCGGCGACCACGAAAGCCTTCCACTTTCCGCGCCGGGTGATCAGCTGTCCGGAGCCGATCGAGGCGATCAGCATGCCCGCGACGAGCGGGATGGTCAGCACGCCCGCCGCGGTGGGGGAGTAGCCGCGCGCGGTCTGGAAGTACTGGCCTAGGAAGGTGGTCGCGCCGAACATGCCGACGCCGACCGCGATCGAGGCGATGATCGCCAGGCCCGTGGTGCGTTCGGTGACGATCGGCAAGGGGATGATCGGCGACTCGGCGCGGGACTCGACCCACACGGTCGCGATCAGCAGCAGCACGCCGGTGGTCACGTAGAGCGCCGACTCCCGCGACACCCAGTCGTAGTAACCGGCTTTTCCGGCGAACGACACCCAGATGAGCAGCACGGACACGCCGCCGGTCAGCGCAGCGGCGCCGAGCCAGTCGATCGACACCCCGGCCTTGCGCTCGGTAGGCAGCCGCAGGGTCCGCTGCAAGAGCGCCAGTGCGATCACCGCCAGCGGCACGCACACGAAGAAACACCAGCGCCAGCCCAGCGGGCTGTCGACGATGACGCCGCCGAGGATGGGCCCACCGGACATCGAAACCGCCATGACAGCGCCCATGTAGCCGGAGTATCGCCCGCGTTCGCGCGGCGCGACGATGGAGCCGATGATCGCGACGGCGAGCGCGGTCAACCCGCCCATGCCGACGCCCTGAACGACGCGCGCGACCAGCAGCAGGGCGACATCGCCCGCGAAGCCCGCGATGACCGAGCCGACCACGAAAATGACGATGGCGGATTGGACAAGCAGCTTCTTGTTGAACAGGTCGGCGAATTTGCCCCAGATCGGCGTGGAGGCCGCGTTCGCCAGCAGCGCCGCGGTGATGACCCAGGCGTAGGCGGTCTGCGACCCCTGTAGATCGCCGATGATGGTGGGCAGCGCGGTGGCGACGATCGTCGTGCTGAGCAGCGCCGTGAACAACGCCGCGAGCAGCCCGGTCATCGCCTCCAAGACTTCACGGTGGGTCATCGCGTACGGGTCGCGTCGCGTCACCGCCTCGACTGAACTAGACATCCACTTCCTGACTTTCTTTCGAAACCGGCTGGTGAGCGCCGACGGGGGTGCTGTGGGCGTGCGTGGTCAGTGCGCCGCGGAGCTTCTGGACGGCGAGGCAGGCCTGCTCGGCGTCGTCTTCACTCCAGTCGGCCAGGACGTTCTGCAATCCCCGGGCCCGCGATGCCCGCACGCGGTGCAGCAGATCGCGCCCCTTGTCGGTCACCCGGACCAGGGTGGCCCGGCCGTCGGTGGGATCGGCGTGCCTGCTGATGTAGTCGGCGCCGACGAGTTCGGTGATGTGCCTGCTCAATGCGCTGGGACTGATGCACAAGTCCGCGGCGAGGTCCCCTTGCCGACTCGAGCCTTTGGATTCGAGGGCGCCCAGTACCCCGATGCCGCCCGGAAGCAATTGCCCTTCTTCCGGGTGTGCGAGCGCGATACGGATGGCCCGGCCCATCAGGTAGAGCTCTCGAATCAGGCTCTGGGCCGTATCGGGCGAGACTGCCATGTCTACTCCAGACCACTAGTTACTTGCGCTACGCAAATATATAGTAGTTGCTTGACCTAAGCAACTAGTGGACGGCGCCGCCCGCGTCGAAGGCTGCGGGGGTGGGTGATGACAGAGATGCGCGGCTATCGGCCTCTTGGGGCCGCGACCACGAACCCAAGGGTGGCTATTCGTCCACCCCCGGGGGTTGCTGGATGCTCCCTGAGGTCACTGGTTATGGGGATGTACACGGCGGACAGTAGTAGCTGAACCTGATGTCGATCGCTATCGAGGAACTACGAGATGCAGCCGAGTTTCGTTCACCACGTAAGGCAGCAAACTTCTACCTACGGTGTGAACAGGTCGTTCACCTACCTGCACGAGGTCGGGCGGGAGTTGAGCGAGGAGGTATCGACCTACCTCGAACTCGACCGCGACGCCAGGGCTGTCGCAGTCTGGCTGACCGACCGCCCGGAATCGGCGCAGCCCGTCGTGCTGCTCTATCACGACGGGCTGGCGTTCCTGCGCGCGTTTCTCGGCTGCCTGTACGCGGGCGTGATCGCGGTCCCCGCGCCCCTGCCGCACGACGAGGGCAGCGCCCGCCGCGTAGCGGGCATCGTCGCGGATTCCGGCGCCGAGCTGGTTCTCACGACCGGCGACGTCCAGCCGCTGCTCGAGACCGCGACCAGCGCGGCCGTCGTCGCCACCGACCGCCCGCTCGGCGACCCCGACCACTGGCGCATGCCCGACATCGGCCCCGAGACGATCGCCTTCCTCCAGTACACGTCGGGGTCGACCGGCGACCCCAAGGGTGTCGTCGTCACGCACGGCAACCTGATGCACAACGAAGCCGCCATCGCCTCGGCCGGGTTGAGCGATGCCTCGATCGGCGTCAGCTGGATCCCGCACTTCCACGACATGGGCCTGATCGGCACGCTGCTCGGGTCTCTGTACGTCGGGGCGGACCTGGTGTTCATGGCGCCGACGAGTTTTCTGAAGCATCCGGTGCGCTGGCTGCGCGCCATCGGCGAATACCGCGCGACCTTCACCGCCGCACCGAACTTCGCCTATGACCTGATCGTCCGCAGGGTGACCGACGAACAGTTGGCGGAACTCGATCTGAGCAGCGTCGAGATCGCCCTGAGCGGCGCCGAGCCGGTCCGTGAACGAACCATCGCGGCCGTGTCGCAGCGATTCGCGCCCGCCGGTCTGCGACCCACGGCGTTGCTTCCCGCCTATGGGCTGGCCGAGGTGACGTTGCTGGCCAGCGGCGGATCCATCGACGCGGCGCCGGTCTACCTCGACGTGGGTCGCGAAGCCCGGCTCGTCGGCTGCGGACGAGCGGCCCCCGGTCTGGACATCCGCATCGTCGACCCGGACACGCGACGGCAGGTTCCGGACGACACGGTCGGAGAGATCTGGATCGCGGGCCCGAGCGTCGCCGCGGGTTACTGGAACCGCCCCGACGAGTCGCGCGAGACATTCGGTGCGTACCTCGATGCCGAGGGCCCATTCCTGCGCACCGGAGATCTCGGTCTGCTGCACGAGGACGAACTGTTCGTCGCAGGGCGCCACAAGGATCTGCTGATCGTCAACGGCCGCAACCTGTACCCGCAGGACATCGAAGAACTCGTGCGCGGGTTGCATCCGGCGCTCGGCGCCGCCGGTGTCGCAGTCTCCGTCGACACGGGCGGCCGGGAACGACTCGTCGTGGTGCAGGGCGTCAAGACGGCGCGGCAAGGCGCCACGACACTGGCCGAGCTGACCTCGGCGATCAAGATCGCCGTCGCCCGCGGATTCGACGTATCGGCGCCGAACGTGGTGCTCGTCGAGCCCCGGGCCGTCCAGCGCACGACCAGCGGGAAGGTCCAGCGCGCCGCGATGCGGGACTCGCTGCTCGCACATCGTGTCGAGGGTGTCCTGCACGAGGATCTCGAACCGGCGCTGACCCGAACCCTGACCGCTTGATCCACCCATACCAGCCGAGGAGCCGAAACATGTTCAGCACCACAGCCGTTCGCCCGACGACGATCGAGGATTGGCTCGTGGAGCGCGTGGCGGACTACACCGAACGCGCGGCCCGCGACGTCGATCCGGTCGTCCCGCTCGCCGAACTGGGCTTGGACTCCGTCTCGGCGGTGAACCTGTGCGGCGAGATCGAGGACCGATGGTCACTCGAGGTCGACCCGGTCCTGGTCTTCGAGTACCCCACCATCGCCGACATCGCCGCTTACATCGCCACCGAATTCGCCCTCGCCGCATGACCGACATCGCCATCGTCGGCCTCGACTGCCGATTCCCGCAAGCACCCGATCCGGCCGCGCTGTGGCGGCTGCTGATCGACGGACGTGACGTGATCTCCGAGGTTCCGGCGAGCCGCTGGAATGCCGCCGAGTACCACGATCCGGCCGGTGCCCCCGGCACCATCAACACCCGCAGCGGCGGCTTCCTCGACGACGCGGACGCGTTCGACGCCGAATTCTTCGGCATCACCCCGCGCGAAGCCGAGGCGATGGATCCGCAGCAGCGGTTGCTGCTGCACGCCACCTGGCGGGCCTTCGAAGACGCCACGCTCGATCCGCGCGCCGAGGCCGGTTCCCGTACCGGGGTCTTCGTCGGGGTGATGGCCAACGAATGGGCCAACCTGCAGATGAGCGACTATGCCGCGATCACCCCGCAGCACGGTTCCGGCAACGGATATTTCATGACCGCCAACCGGCTGTCCTACCAGTTCGACCTGAAAGGGCCGAGTGTCGCGGTCGACACGGCGTGCTCGTCGTCGCTGGTCGCGATCCACCTCGCCTGCGGCGCACTGGCTTCCGGCGAATGCGATCAAGCGGTCGCCGGTGGTGTCAACTTGGTGCTCACGCCCGCCGTCGGGGTGTTCTACACCCAGGCCGGTCTCTCCGCGCCGGACGCGCGGTGCAAGCCGTTCAGCGGCAACGCCGATGGAATCGTGCGCGGCGAGGGCGTCGCGGTGCTCGTGCTGCGGCGCCTCGCCGACGCGCAGGCCGCGGGGCTGCCGATCTACGCGGTGATCAAGGGCAGCGCGGTCAATTCCGATGGGCGCAGCAACGGCATCACGGCGCCGAACCGCTGGGCGCAGCAGCAGGTGATCGGCGAGGCGTGCGAGCGCGCCGGGGTACGGCCCGAGGAGGTGGACTTCCTCGAGGCACACGGCACCGGAACGGTGCTCGGCGACATGATCGAGGTCAAAGCACTGGGACAGCTGCACGCACGCAACCAGCGGCGGCTTTGCGGCGTCGGATCGATCAAGGGCAATCTCGGTCACACCGAAGGCGCGGCGGGCGTCGCGGGCCTGCTCAAAGTCGCTCTCAGCTTGCGGCACGGTATCGTCCCGCCGTCGAGGTTCGCCGATCAGGAGAATCCGCGGCTGCGGATGGCCGAGCAGGGTTTGCGTCTGCTCACCGAACCGATGCCGCTGGAGGGACCCGGATACGGGGGAGTCAGCAGCTTCGGCATCGGCGGCACGAATGCCCATGTTGTGCTGGGCAGCGCTCCTGCCGCCGAGACCCCCACGTCCTCCGGCGGCGGCGTGCTCACGCTGTCGGCGAACGACGAGGAAGGGTTGCGGCGCAACGCCCGTCGCCTGGCCGACGCGCTGGGTTCCACCCCGCCGGAGGAATTCGCGCAACTGTGCTGGACGAGCAACCAGGTCAAGTCCTCCGGCCGCGCCCGGCTCGCCGTCGTGGCCGCCGATCGTGACGCCGCCGTCGCGCGGCTGCGCGCCGGCGCGGACACCGGGGTCGTGGGACCGCTCGGCGTCGGCTGGATGTTCACCGGCCAGGGTTCGCAATTCACAGGCATGGCGCGCGCGCTCGACGCGGAAGTCCCGTTGTTCCGGGACGCTCTGGCGATGGTGGACCAGGTCATGACGGTTCATCTCGGTCACTCGGTACGTGAGCTGACGCTCGACGAGCACACCGAGATCGACCGCACCGATCTCGCGCAACCGGCGATCTTCGCGATGGAGTACGCCCTGGCCAAGGCACTGGCCGACGTCGGCGTCCGGCCCGCGTGGGTCATCGGGCACAGCATCGGCGAGTTCGCGGCCGCGGCGGTGGCGGGAGTGTTCGACCTGGACGACGCGTGCCGCCTCGTCGTCGCACGAGGGGAGCTGATGCGACGGTTGCCGGAGGGCGGGGCGATGCTGGCCGTGCGGGCGGACGCGGCCGAGGTCGCCGAATTGCTCGCCGACCAACCGGAGATGGCGCTCGCCGCCGTCAACGGACCGCGGGAGATCGTGCTTTCCGGTGCGGCATCGGCGATCACCCGGGGGCGGGACGCGCTCACGGCTCGCGGGGTGGAGACCACGGTCCTCAACGTCTCCCACGCCTTCCACAGCCCGCTGATGGAACCCATGCTGGAGCAGTTCGAGGCAGTCGCCCGCGAATGCGGTTATCGCACACCCGCACTTCCGCTCTACTCGACCGTCCACGGTCGCCTGCTCGACGCCAGCGAATCGATGGACGCCGCGTATTGGGTCGAGCACGTCCGCGCCACCGTCCGCTTCGGCGAGGCCATCGAAGCCGCTCTCGGCACCGAGCCCAGCCACGTCGTCGAGATCGGGCCGCGCCGTGTCCTGGCCGCGATGGTCGGCCGGACCCGCCCGGATCTGGCGGCGCGCTGCCTGACGCCCAGCCCGGGACCAGGTGCGACAGGCGTCGCATTCGCCGAGACCGTCGCCGCTTTGTACCGCGACGGGCTCGACCCCGACTGGGACCGGCTCTACGAGCCGGCGCAGCGCGTCCGCCGCAGGCTGCCCGGATACGAGTTCTCCACCGACCAACGGTTCTGGGTCGAACCACGCAATACCGCAACGCCTTCCACTCAATCCGAGGAAACCTCCATGGACCAGTTGATCGCACTCTTCCGCGAACAGAACGCCGTCCTGGCGAGTCTGGTCGGCGCTCCGTCCGCCGGGCACGTTCCACAACCCCGAGGGGCGGCGCCGGTCGCGACCGAGACGGTCACACCGCACGACATCGTGACTCCGACGACCGCGGTGGGCACGGCCACCGCGGACCCGCCGATGCCCCCCGCAGCCGTCGCGAGCGTCGTGCGCGCGGAGTTCTCCAGGGTGAGCGGATTCCCGGCCGACCGGCTCCGCGATGCCCAGACGCTCGGTGACGACCTGGGCTTCGACTCGCTCATGCTGACCGACCTGATCGCCGCGCTCGTTCGCAAGCTACCCCGCCTGACCGTCGACCCGAGCAGATTCACGCCCACGACGACGCTCGGCGACGTCACCTCCTACCTGACCGGTCGAGTGGGTGCGCCCGTCCCGCAGCAGGCAGCCGGCCCTGCGGCCGGCGGGATGCCCGAACCGTCGTGTGAGGTCGCCGAGCCGGAGTACCGGATCTCGGATTTCGCGGAGGTGAAGTCGATCGCGGACCGGCTCGCCGGCGCCGAATCGCTCGGCCTGTCCAATCCCTACTTCCTGGTCAACGACGGTGTCACCAAGGACACCTCGGTCATCGACGGCGCCTCGGTGATCAACTTCTCCAGCTACAACTACCTCGGATTGTCCGGCCATCCGGCGGTCGTCGCCGCCGTGCAGGACGCGGTGGCCCGCTATGGCAGCTCGTGCTCGGCCAGCCGGATCCTCTCCGGCGAGAAGCCGGTGCACCGCGAACTCGAGGCCGAACTCGCGGCCCTGCTCGGCACCGAGGACGCCATCGCACTGGTCGGCGGCCACTCCACGAACGTCACGATCATCGGGCATCTGGTAGGACCGGAGGACCTCGTCATCCACGACAGCCTCGCGCACGACAGCATCATGCAAGGCTGCAAGCTGTCGGGCGCGACCCGCCGCCCGTTCCCGCACAACGATCACGCCGCCCTCGACGAACTGCTCACCGAGATCCGCCATCGGTACCGGCGGGTGCTGATCCTGATCGAAGGCGTCTACAGCCAGGACGGCGACATCCCCGATCTGCCCGCGATCATCGCCGTCAAGAAGAAGCACAAGGCGCTGTTGATGATCGACGAGGCGCACAGCGTCGGCGTGCTCGGCGCGGGCGGCGGTGGAATCGGCGAATATTTCGGCGTCGATCGCGACGACGTCGAATTGTGGTCCGGGACGACATCGAAGGCGCTCGCCGGTTGTGGCGGGTACGTCGCGGGCAGCGCGGAACTGATCCGATTCCTGAAGTACACGACGCCAGGATTCGTCTACAGCGTCGGCATGACGCCGATGAACGCAGCCGCCTCGGCCGCGGCGATCCGTCAGTTGCGGTCCGAAGGCGCCATCCTGGAACGTCTGCGCGGCAATTCTCGACTGTTCCTGCGATTGGCCCGGGAGGTGGGGGTCGACACCGGCGACAGCCACGACACGCCGATCATCCCGTGCATCGTGGGCGACTCGATGAAGACGTTGCGACTGTCGAACGCGCTGTTGCGCCGCGGCATCAACGTCAACCCGATCCTGTATCCGGCGGTGCCGGAAGACCTCGCACGGCTGCGGTTCTTCGTCACCGCGTGCCACACCGAGGACCAGATTCGCGAGACCGTCAAGGTTCTCGCCGAGGAACTCGCCCTGCTCGCGGAGAGCTGACCGGCGAGCCGGCCGGTCAGCGACCGCCGACAGCGCGTCCGAGACGGATGCGCGGCCGGGGTGGCCGTGTCGATGACGGCGACGTCATCGGCTCGTCGCCCGCTGCGTCGTGCACCTCCACGTGCCCCGGACCGCTGTAGCATCGGTCCGAGATGCCATTACTCCAGCTCGAGCCCATAGCGGCGGCTTCGCGGGTCTGGAGTCCGGGCGGGCGATGAGGGCCGGGCACGAGTTCGCTGCCGCAGGCGCCGGGCGGGTACGGACCTCGTCGACGTGTACGGCCGGAATGTTTTACGGCGCCACAGGCGTGTGATCCGCCGGGTGAGGGTTCGAGCGGCGATTCGGCTCGTTTCGAGCGGGCTTTGCGGCACCGCATCGGAAACCACCGCGAGATCGATCCGATCGTGCCGGCTACCGCGGACGAGGACGAAACCTCGCCGCCGACCGTAGCGACCGCATCGGAGGTATTGGCCAGCCATGATTCGCTCGAGCGTGCGAGCCGCGATCTCCCTGATCCTCGCCGGCGGTCTGGGGTTGGCGAGTACTCCGGCGGTGGCGTCCATGCCGCTGGTGGTGATCGTGACCGGCGGCGAGATCTCCGGCCACGCCGCCGACGGCATCGTCGAATACCTGGGTATTCCCTTCGCGGCCCCCACCGGTGGCGGAGCGCGGTTCAGCCCCCCGCGTCCGGTACCGCCGTGGCCCGGCGTGCGGCCTGCTCACCACCACGGTCCGCAATGTCCGCAGAACGGCTACCTGCCCGGCCTACCACCGACCGGACCCACCAGCGAGGACTGCCTGACCATCGATGTGTACGCGCCGGACCGGGCACCCGGCCGACTGTTGCCGGTCATGGTGTTTCTCCACGGCGGCGGCTACGTCACCGGCTCCAACAGTCAATATGACGCCCCCACGCGGATGGTCGCCGACGGCGACGTCATCGTCGCAGTCCCGAACTACCGCCTCGGACCGTTCGGCTTCATGTCGCTCCCGGAACTGGCCGCCGAGTCCGGCGGGGCCACCGGAACGGTCGGCATCCAGGACCAACAAGCCGCTCTGCGATGGGTGCGCGAGAACGCGCGTGCCTTCGGCGGCGATCCGGGCAATGTCACGATCTTCGGTGAATCGGCAGGTGGCGGAAGCGTCTGCACACACTTCGCCGCACCCGGCTCCGACGATCTGTTCGCCAAAGCGATCGTCCAAAGCGGCTCGTGCGCACAGTCACCGCTGGTCCCCGGCAATCGGGACGATGCCTTCGCACGCTCACAGCGCTACGCGGAGAGCATCGGATGCGGCGACGCCGCGACACGTTCGAGCTGCCTTCGCGCGCTTCCCGCCGCGAAGCTCCTGGATTCGCCGACCGTCCGATTCGACGGGCCGACCCCCGTCTGGGTGCCCAGCATCGACGGCGTCGTCGTCACCCGCACACTCGCCGAAGCCCTGGCAGGAGACAAGCGCAAGAGACCGCTCATCGTGGGGAGCAACAGCGCGGAAGGCGCGCTGTTCGTCGCGGAATCCGATTACGCCCGCGGCCACGTCCCGGACGCGGCGAGCTACGAGCGCTACGTCCGCCAATCATTCGGCGGTTATGCCGATCGCGTACTCGCCCGCTACCCCCTCGATCGGTATCCCTCACCGTCAGCCGCTCAGACCGCGGTGATCACCGACGGTCTTCTCGCTTGTCCCGCGCTGTTCACCAGCCGCACCGCGCGCGACACGGGACATCCCCTGTGGCAGTACGAATTCGATCAGGCGCCGTTCGGCGACGCCGATCCGGTCCTGCCCGGCGCCTTCCACGCCGCCGAACTTCCGTATCTGTTCACCGGTCTCATGGGAGTGCCCATCCCATGGACCGGGGCGTCCGCCGCGTTCGCGGCGCAAATGCAACGATGGTGGACCACTTTCGCCCATACCGGTGACCCGAACGGTCCAGGCGCATCCCAATGGCCGGCGTGGCCGGAGTCGGCAGGGCAGAGTTCCGACGGGCCGACGCTGCTCATGCGGGCAACCGGCAGCGTCGTGATCGAGGACTTCGCCATCAGGCACCACTGTGCGTTCTGGTCCGAACGGGAACGCTGAGCCCCGCCCGCCTCGATCGAAGCGATCTCCGCGATTCGGTGAATAGTGTTCGCGGGCAGTGATTCCCGCATCGGCGTAGGCAGGTCTTGCCGCGCGTGATGCGCTGAGTTAAGGTCGTCGTCATGACTGCCGGGTCGGCGACACGCCGCGCACAGAACGGTCGCCCGGCCGCGCTGTGATCATCCGGCGGGCCAGGGGCCCGCCCTCCTTCTTCGCGAAATCCCATGTACTACAGGGACATCGGAAGGAGGTGAACATATGTCCCCTTCGGAAACGCCGCAGCAGCGCGGCTGGCCGGACTTCGTCGCCGCGCACGCTCAGGGCGGAGTGCTGGAGGCGACCGTCGTAGAGATCGTGCCGTTCGGCGCGTTCTTGGAGGTCGCTCCAGGAATCCACGGGTTGCTGCACCGAACCGAGTGGTCCACCGAGCCGCAAATCGGCGCCACTCTGACGGTCCGCATCCTCGATATCGATACCGAGAGGCAGCGAGTGGCTCTGGCGCACGCTGAATAACGGTCCACGCGGGCGTGGGGGGGGGGGCGCCACCACCCCCCGCCCCGCCCTAAAGCGAACACCCCACCGGGTGGGCGACAC